>JBGTKR010000369.1:0-3035 GCA_041744535.1 Pyrinomonadaceae bacterium | reverse complement strand
ATTGATAAAACCAAAATCCCTTCCGCACCTTCGCATTTTAAGTTTTCGACGACCTCCCAGAAATCATTTTCGTTTATCACCGAATGCACCGAACTCCAATCGCTTTCCGCCAATGGCAAAACGGAAGGGCTTCGCATTCCGGGCAAAAGTTCAATGATCTTATCTAAGTTTTCATTCGGTGCATTGAGCAAAATATATTTATTCTGCTTGGCGGATTTTCCTGCTTTGATGCGGAAAAGAAGTTTGTCCAAAATCGTCCGCAAATCTTCGGGCAAATTATTTCTCGCAATCAAAACGGCTTCGGATTTCATAACCGTTTCGACTTCTTCCAAACCGTTCGTAAAAAGCGTACTCCCTGAACTGACGAGATCGCAAACCGCATCCGCCAGACCGATTGAAGGAGCGATTTCCACCGAACCACTGATCGTGTGCAGTTCGGCTTCGATCTGATTTTTCTCTAAAAATTTGCCGAGTATCTTCGGATAACTGGTTGCAATTTTTTTATTCTGCAAACTCTGTAAATCGTTGTAATCAAATGTTTTCGGAACTGCCAATGACAAACGGCATTTGCCGAAACCGAGTTTTTCGATAATTTCGACTTCGCAGTCTTTTTCCGCCAACACATTTTCACCGACGATGCCGATGTCGGCGACGGAATCCGCCACATAATTCGGAATATCGTCGTCCCGCAAAAAGAATATCTCCAGCGGAAAATTATTCGCCGCCGATCTTAATTTCCCCAAGCCGCTGCCGAAATTTATTCCGCATTTTTTCAGAAGTCTGATCGAATCTTCGCTTAAACGCCCCGATTTTTGTATCGCAATTTTTAATTTTTTACTCATTTTAAAACACAAATAGAACCTGAAAACTTTTTGTTCAAGTTCACGCTTTTTATAAAACTAATTTTTATCGGAAATTTAATACAGAAAGATTAGTCGGCGTGATGTATATCGTGCCAATGATGATGATGATGATGATGATGAAGTGTGCAAATTTTGCTGAATTTATTCGTCATTGCTTTAGTCTAATTAAAAACATATTGCCGACGTTTTTGCAAGCGGGTGCAAAACATTTATACTTGAAAGTTCAAAAGTTATGGAAGAATTAGACAAGGAAAAAATTCTGCGGGCATTCGGCAAAAGGGCTCAACGCTGTTACGGTTGTTTCGTCGCGTTTCATTTTAAGGATATGTATCTCGGCGAAGACGCTTCATATTATTGCGATTATTGCAAAACCGACGAAATGTTTCACTTTGACGATTTTGTAAAATTTATAGATATTTCCAAACTGCGTGAAAGTAAAGGAACGCATCATCTGGATTAAAATATTTAATGAAAAAAGTTACACTAAAAATTGAATCGGGTTACGACTCGCAAACGATTACGCTCAAAGCCGAGATCAGCATCGGACGAACTTCGCTTGCCGATATAGTGTTGGAAGACGAAGGTTTATCGCGTGTTAACACAACGATTTTTCGTGATCGGGATGAGATTTTGGTAGTTGACGAAGGTTCGACCAACGGAACTTTTATTAACGGAAACAAAGTCGGAAACAGTCCGAAGATTTTGTTTGACGGCGATGTGGTTTCCTGCGGAAGCGAAACGAAGATTCGCATCGAATTCGGCGAAAAAAGCGTTTTTGACGATGATATAATTGAAGAAACACCTCGCAAAAAAAATTCTCAAAATGTTTATGAAGATTCAAACATTTCACCGACGGTTCAAAAAATCACACCGGATACAAGTGTAAATCAAGCTCAAAAAGCCCAAGAAAAACCTTGGATTTTATGGGTTGCGGCGGGTTCTACATTTTTGATTCTATTTCTGGCAATTATCGGAATCGGAGTCGCAAAATATTTTGAAAAAGGAAAAAGCACAAAACGAGCCGGAAATGACAAAACTCCGGTTGCCAACTTAAATAATGCGATTCCGGTTTTTGTCGTTGACCCGCTCGGCGGACAAAAACAGGATGATCTGGACGAATTGGTTCAGTATTGGGAAGTGCAGGAAAAGGAGGTCGAAGCAACTGATCTGGCGGATATTACTGCCTCTACTGACACGGGCGGCAGCGAAACGAAAGTCGCCGAAGGATTGGATTATAAGGTCAGCGTAGATTATTGGGAAAAACAACGTGCAATCGCTCTCGGAAACCGTAATTCGCCGACGGGAAATGACCCGCCCGGAACACGAGTTCCAAGTGAACTTGTCGGCGGCATATCTAAACAAACGGCGAAAATTCGTGAAATGCTCTCTGAAGGTTATCAACAACCGATGGATTTTGCCGATCTGGCGAAAAAACGTATGAGCGGCGAACTGGTTGAACTTCCGATGGCAACGGAATATTGGGTTTTGGAAGTCGGCGGAAGTTCAAATAAAGAACCGTTTGATTCTTTTAATTTCGATGAAGATATAAGTTCTCCCGTAGCCCAGCCGGGTTCGCAGGATTACAATGTTTTATCGCAGCTTGCCAATAACTTTTCGGGGGAAAAATATGATTTGAACAACCCCGATCATCGCAGACAAATGAAGATTCGGCTCTTGCGTATGTTTCATCCGCGAGCCAGACCTGTTTTGGAAAGACTTGCCAAAGCGTATTATGCAAAATTTCAAAGACCGCTTCGTGTAACTTCGCTTTCGCGTTCAATGCAGTATCAAATGAGTTTGAATAAAAATAATCCGAATTCGTTCAAAGTTCGCGGCAAAGGAAGTTTACCGCCGCATACGTCGGGCTGCACATTTGATCTTGCCCGCAAACATATGACCGCCGAAGAACAAAATTTTGTAATGGATCAACTTGCCGAAATGGAAAGAAACGGACTGGTGGATGCACTTAGGGAAGGAAATCTCAATGCCTGTTTCCACGTATTTATCTATGACGATGGACAGCCGCCGAAATAAGCAGGTGAGCAAAAGAAATCAAGGATTTTGTTTCAGTTCAGAGTCCAAACTTTAGTTTGTCGTTTCTGTCGTTTCTGCCAGCGTAGCGAAGCAGAACTGTTTGCCGAAACCTTACTTATTGTCGCATCAGCAACCGTT
>JBGTKR010000368.1:0-2519 GCA_041744535.1 Pyrinomonadaceae bacterium | reverse complement strand
GAATTTAATCCGAATCCCGAAGACCAAAAACCGAAGACCGAAAACCAATTCACACCCGAAGACGTTTTTTATTATGCTTACGCCGTCTTTCATTCGCCGACTTACCGCGTCCGCTACGCCGAATTCCTGAAAATAGATTTTCCGCGTCTGCCTTTAACTTCAAACTCGGAGCTTTTCCGCGAATTGACAAAACACGGCGAAAAATTAGCAGAACTTCACCTTTTAGAAAAAGACATCGAAACCGCTACGACATTTCCCGAAACAGGCTCGAATATCGTTGAATTTGTGAAATTCAGTCCAGAGTCCGAAGTCCAAAGTCCAAAGTCGGAAGAAAAAGACATTGGACACGGGGCACAGGACTCTGGACTCGGAAAAGTCCGCATCAACAAAGATCAATACTTCGCCGGAGTGCCGGAAGACGCTTGGAATTTCCACATCGGCGGTTATCAGGTTTTGCACAAATGGCTCAAAGACCGCAAAGGTCGGGAATTGTCCTTTGACGATTTAGAACATTATTCAAAAGTTGTTTCGGCTTTGTCGCAAACAATAGAATTAATGGAAAGTATAGACGAAACCATCGAAGAAAACGGCGGTTTTCCGATTGAGTAATTCACGTTACGCAGAAATGATTTATCTTCGCTGGTTTTTGTTGAAAATAAAATTTCTATCACCGGAACGCGGACGATCCGTCCGCCCGTTTGACCGGCGAAGCGTTAATCAAACGATAACGCGGCACAATTTCAATGCTGGATTTTATTTCGATATTTGCGATCAGGTAATTATCAACCAACGATCAATCAACGAGCAAATAAATATCAACCAACAAAGTCGGTAAAATCGAGCCGTCTGCAATCGCTTCGCTCTTGAAACGGGCGGACGGATCGTCCGCCTTCCGGCGGTAAACAACTTTTCATTGATGAGTTTATGTTTCAAACGATTTATTAGGTCAAAATTCGGCAATTTTTTTTATATAATCGTTTTGTAAATTCCAAAAGAATATCTATAATTGCATATCTTTTAATTTACCTCCCCGATTTCAATAAAAACAGGAGCAAAAATGGCTGATAAAAAGAAAATGAGTCTGACGATGAAAATTTTGTTGGGCTTGATTTTGGGATTGATTACCGGCGTAGTCATCAATTACTTTTTTACGGGTAACGAATTTGTTGATACCTGGTTGGTCAAAGGATTATTTGATCTGGGCGGCGGAATCTTTCTTAATTTATTGAAAATGCTGGTTGTTCCGTTAGTTACATTTTCAATAGTCGTCGGAGTCTGCGGCATCGGTGATATAACCGCTCTCGGACGCATCGGAATAAAGTCTTTTGTTTTGTATGTATTAACAACCGCAATTGCTATTTCAACGGCTATAATTCTGGCAATGATCGTTGGTCCCGGCAGAGGCTTTGATCTAAAATCAAATACCGCCTCAGAATTTACGGCGAAAGAAGCTCCCTCGATAGTCAAAGTTTTCACCGATATAGTTCCAAGCAATCCGGTTCAGACTTTTGCCAACGGCGATATGCTGGGCATTATATTCTACGCGATAATGGTTGGTATCGCTCTCTTGATTATCGGGCGAGCCGTAAAACCCGTCGTCGAAGCAGCGGAGATGTTAAATGAAGTTGCAATGAAATTGGTTGATATGGTGATGAGTGTCGCTCACATCGGTGTTTTCTTTTTGATAGCAAAAACTTTCGCTGAACAAGGAATCGAATTGATTATTCCGATGGCTAGCTATTTTCTGACCGTTCTCGGAGCTTTGGCGATTCACTTTTTTATAACGATTCTGGTCATTTTATATCTTCTGACGCGATTTAATCCGATTATATTTATGAAAAAAATGCGAAGTGCTCAGGCATTTGCATTTTCAACCGCAAGTTCCGGGGCGACAATCCCTATAACTTTGCAATCGGTTACCGAACGCCTCGGTGTTAAAAACTCGGTTGCTTCATTTACAGTTCCGCTCGGTGCAACAATAAATATGGACGGAACGGCAATAATGCAGGGTGTGGCAACTGTATTTATCGCCAATGTTTATGCAATTGATTTAACAATCGGGCAGTATGTAACAGTTATCGGAATGGCTGTTCTGGCTTCTATCGGAACTGCCGGAGTGCCGGGCGTTGGATTAATTATGTTGGCAATGGTTCTAAATCAAGTCGGTTTGCCTTTGGAAGGAATCGGTTTGATTCTAGGCGTTGACCGATTACTCGATATGTGTCGCACAGCCGTAAATATAACCGGCGATGCAATGGTTTCAACCGTTGTTGCTAAGGGAGAAAACAAAATTGACCTCGATATTTACAATGATCCCGATGCCGGAGATATAGATTTTGACGACGAACTCGATATTGATGATGAAGACGAAAGAGCATTTGAAGATGTTATCAACGAGCCGCTTGTTAAAAAGTAAATAATTGACACTAAAGGAAAAGACGCACTGTAAAAATGCGTCTTTTCCTTATAAATAATGGTGATCCGAGAAGGACTCGAACCTTCGACCCAATGGTTAAAAG
>JBGTKR010000367.1:0-6126 GCA_041744535.1 Pyrinomonadaceae bacterium | reverse complement strand
GAATCTCGGCATAATTTTCGATCAATCTTTTCCATTCGTCTTTTAACTTCTGAAAATCTTCTACTTTCGCTTCGATAGGACTTTCCTCATTCGGCATAAATAACACACGCTCGTCATGTTTTCGGTCAAAATTTCTGCCGGTTTTGCAAACAAATCCTTTTATCCATTTTCCAACTTGTGGAGATTTTTTTCTGCCGTTATTCCATTTTTTTCGATTGTCTGTTGGAGTGGTCTTCGGCTTTGTTAAACTTCCATCTTGTAATTCAACAACATTCCAAAAATCAAATTTTTTATGTTCCCAGTTTGTGATATATGCCCAAACTTCCTCACCGTGTTTGTCAAGACCTTTATAATTGTTGCCGCATCCTTTATATTTTCCTAACCAAGCAGCATACATCTCTCTAATTTCAAGGTCATTTCCGTTATGTTTTGGTATTATTTCGATAACTTCGGGCAAATTATCATTTCCAATTTTAGTATTACCAACGTAAAGAAACACTTTATCATTCTTAATTCTCGCGGGAACTAATTTTAAGGCTTCGCTAGGTTCGCCACGAAAAGCCAATCTTTTATGCTCGCTAAAACTCGACATCCTCGAATTTGTAACCGCTTCGTAAGCGGAACGCAGCATTCCTTTAATCGCAGTCGGATTTAGAAAAGATTTTCCATTTTCATCAATTCGCACCGGGTAACTTATGTGATCTCCGTCCAAAAGTATTCTTGCCGTATCAGGCAAAAGCAAAGGAGTTGTAACTTTCATTTTCACCGTGAGTTTTCCGCTGTAATAATCTGCATAATAACGGTCGTGTCCGTTTGGTAATTTATCACCTAATTCTTTGTGATCTAGAACTCTCGGCGGTGCTGGGACAAAATTGTATGGGTTGTGAAAGTCTTTTGAGTAATTTTTATCTATTAGCTTTTCAACAAATTGCGGCTTTTCTTTTTTTTCAATAAAACTTTCTTCAAGTTCTTCGACATTAGCTTTTTGAATTTCTTCCTGTTTTTTCACTTCACTTTCAGCCAAAAGAGCGGCATTACGATTAACGAATTCGATATTTCTGGGATTCCCGCTCACTTGTTCAAACAAAACATCCACTTTCTCAACTTTCATTTTTAACATTAAGGGAATAATCTTTGATTCAACTGTCGGCAGAGGAATTTTAGTTTCTCCTTTTTTTGCCTGCCAAGAGATCATCAAACGTCTTTCACCGTCTTTCTTTTCCCAAAAAACTTTTCCTTCCATTTTGTCAACCATTATTCACCTCCGAAATTCCCGTCAATCTTTCATCAAATACTGCAACATTTCCATCCTCAAATTCCTTTAAATATTCGATTGCCGTAAATTTTGCCCGCGAAGTTGTATTTATCGGAACATCGAATTTTCCGATTCTCGCTTCGGCAAATTCCGTCCAGCCTTCTCGCTTTTCATCATTCGGCGAAATTTCTCCCCAAACTAAGTATTCCTGAGAATTTGTTAAGCAAATCTCACCGCCGAATGTTTCACTTATTTGTTCCTCGCTCAAGATGACCGCCGAACCGTTTTCTCCTTCTCTAAGCCACCGCAGTTCGGCATTTTCATTGAAGATTCGTGCTTCAAAAACATTCTTTAGCGTGGCTTCGCGTTTAGAATTTTGAAATTTACCATCGCTGTCAAGTTTCAGCAACAAGCAATCGCCCGGAGTGTAAAGAATAGCAAAGGTTTCTTTAAGCCAGTTATTTGTTACAAATTCTTTGACTGATTCTTCAAAACTTTTTTGGTCTCCGATTTTTTGAACTTTAAGTTTTACTGTTTTTCCGTTTTCCACCAGTTTTCTCCTCGAATGAAGCTCTTTAAATTATCGCTTGCCGCAAATTTTCCATCTTTAACTTCAATATAAACATCTCCCTCAATACGCAGTTTTTCAAATCCTTTTGGTTTTAACCCGAAACTTTTAACTTTTATTTCGCCCATTCCGCGATTGGTCGCAAAGCCGAGCGGCAGACGATTTTCCGCCAGATCCCGCAAGACGAGCAAAAGCAACATCAGGCACTGTTTTTCTTTACCTTCAAGCCGCGAAAAATCCAGCGACAGATTTATTTCGTTCCAACTAATTTTGTTTGGAACTAAAACGCTGTAAAGTGCTGAATCCGCCGCTCCGCCGGTAAAGCGGTCAATCGCATTGTGATGAGCGATTTTAAAGTTTTTCGTGTCTTTTTTGACCTCTTCGACCACACCGATGTCTGCACCATCAAGTTTTCTCAATGCTTTCCAGAGTTCCTGTTTTTCGTATGAAACATCATCTCCGTTTTCGGTAGTTTTACCGATGGTTACATTTTTCCAATCTTCCTGATCAAAAGATTTTTCGGCGTAACAGTCGTCAACCGCCAGAGCCGCCAAACCTTTTGTATCATCATTATTTCCGGCTTTTGCACCGAATAATTCGTCAATTAATGTTATATTGCTTATTTGTTCGGGAAAAACTAAATCCTTTGCCGAACTCTGCAAAAGAGTTCGCATAATCCGCTCGGCTTGTGTGCGTAATGCACCTTTTATCGAACTTCCCGGCAAAACGAGCGAAACCTTTTTATCTTCCACGCCAGATGTTAAAGGCAGCGTATCAACTCCGATGCCTTCAAACCCCGCTTTGACCATCAGAGATTGAACGGGCGACCAGTCAATGATTATCTCCATTTGCGGTTTCTCTTGCGGTTTCAAATCGCCTTTCAATTCGGAAATTTTGAAAGGATTTTCATTTATCAAGCTGTATTCGCCCGATGATTGTTTCAAAAAATCGTCTTTCAACCCGGCGAAGTTTTTTAATTGTTGTTCTTTAATCTCTTCCGACTTCAATTTGATGCGTCCCAGACCCCGCGTCCGCGAACCGCCAAATCGCAATTCTTTATTTTCTAAGGCTTCGAGCAGGTAACCGAAAATTGATTTTACATTTGCTGCATTTTCGGATTTATCAATTTCGACGGTCATCTCGAAATCCAACTGCGTGCCTTTTGGCAAAATCTCGCGGTCATACTTTGTTTTATCTGCTGCCGTGCCGTAAAAACGGTCAATCCCAACTCCATCGCGGATTTCGGTCAAAACTTCGGCTGAATTTTTAACAACCGCGTCTTCGATCAATACGAAACTCGCGTGGCTTTCGTCTGAAGCAGTTCCGACTTTTTTTCCGTTGGTTTCCTGATAACCGAAAATTTTCTCAATCAGTTTGGAATTTGATTCGTAGTTCTTTCGGCACCAAGACCGCAGAACGCCCGCGATGCTCGTGCCGGGAATATAAAAACCACCTTTCCCGTTTATCGCCAGAGCCATATCCGTATCGGTATTGCCGCCGATGCCGCCGACGTGCAGAGGCGTTTCGGCAATCAAAGTTCCGTTTATTTTCAGTTTTGAGTAAATTGTTCTAGCCATTTGCCGCTCCTTGCGTCTTTGTTTCCTTCTCCAGTGTGCGTTTATGGGCGTGCTGACAAGCGTAAAATAATGTCCGCACCGCTTCCGCCCAAAGTTTTTTCTGCATTTGTTCTTTGTTTGTTAGAAGTTCGGCGATTTCGTTCCAATTCGCTTCCAAATGCTCCCAAACTTTCTTATCGGTTGTAAATAAGTCTTCAATACTTTTCAGAGAACTGCCGCTCCACTTTTCCCTTCTGTTTTTTGTTGCCTTGAGATGTTCTAGCCAACTTAAAACCAAATCTTTATCTTTAAATTCCCGAACCCTTGAAATAACCGCCCGCAGATTTCCGATCTGTGCCATCGGAGGTGAATCTTTATCTGCATCAAATCCGAATATTTCATTTCGTTTTTTTGCATCGTTGGCAGTTTTTAACGCGGCGATCTTCAATTCTTCACGCCACGCAGTCAATTCGATTAATTCGGCGAATTTTTTCTCTACGTCAGATAATTCTCCTTCTCCACCCGAATCACCTGAATTTTCATTAATGCCTTCTTTCCAACTTTTAATTTCAGCCATTAGCAACGGCGGATTAAAACAAATCCGCCCGTACCCTTCGCCGCGTCTTTCCCCGATTCCGGCAACTTCCGTTTCCTTTATTTTCGCTTCGTCCAACTCGCCTTTAATATCAAAAACAACGCACGAACCAGCCGCCATCGCCGTCAAAGTCGGGCGTGGAAACCCCCAGCCGACATGCCACGATTCTATCCGGCGAACCTGTATGAGCGATGACAACAAGCCGTCGGATTTTGATTCTTTCAATTTGACTTCGAGTTTTTCGCCCAATGTTTCGGCAAGATTTTTGACTAAATTCGTTTGTCTTAAGTTTTTATTGCGAAGCAAAACATCGGATTCCAAATACACATAAAGTTTATCCGTTTTGACAGCTTTTGATTCGGCTTTTTGCGGCTTTTCGTCAATTGTAAATTCAGCCAAGCCGTAATCGTCTTTCTTCGACGTTCCGAGCCGAACAGAACCATTTAAGTTTGATAGATTGTCCAATTTCAGAGAATTTTTCCAACGAATCTCACCAAGCATAATCGTACCTGCTTTGATCGCTTCACGGCTGAAAACTCCGCCGACTTCTGATGTCGGACGCTGTTTTTCGTCTTCGACGGTATTATGTATTAGTAAAGTCTTGAGATTTTCTTCAAATAAAGTTAATTTTCCCGTTTCGTTCAAATTTTCGACATAACCTGAACGCACTGGTTTTGTCTGAGGCATTTCTTTTTCCAGTTTCTGTATAAGGCGATTATAGATCGGCTGCAAACTATTGAGATTTCCGCTCTCATCAGCCGTGTATCTTTTTACCTTTTCCTTTGCTAAAACTTTCGGTACGGGCAAGCCCCGTTTTCCGTTGATGGCAACCGTTGCGGGCGAAACCTGCAAGTCCCCGTTTGCTGCGGCAGAGCGAATTTGCTGAGTGAGATTTTTAGTGATGTGCGGCAGAAGATAAGTTCCCGGAATAAAATCGAGCGATTCCGAAACATTTCCCAAAACCGCCGTTACAATTGAAATCGGCGTGTGTATGGTTAATTTATATTCAACCGTCTGCCACTCGTTTGACTTTTCCGAGTTTTCAAAATCGAAGTCGTCCGTATCTGTAACTGTCTCTATTGGAATCGGAATTTCCGTACCCTCAAGACTTTTGAGATGCTCAAAGGCTTCAGCCTTACTCATCAAATGGTCAACTGTAAATTCACATTTTCCCGCTCCGCGACGACGTTTTCCGCCGAGCCTTTCAACTAATGTAGCACTTAGAACGAGTAATGCCTTCGCAGTTTCATCTTCGGTCTGGAGTGTAAAATCAGTTTCTAAAACCGTTCCGCTTCGTGCCATTTCTTCAAAACGCAGATGGTTTTCTTGTGCCGTTCCGCTTTTATCATCAATTTTGATTCCCGATTTGACAAAAGTTAAGGCTTGCTTGAGCCGCTCGTCGCCACCGATTTTATCGCGTAATCTTTTTGAAATTCGTGCGGGCTGGAGATCGAGTTCTGAAAAGCTGTAAGTTTTATCGTTTTTTTCCAAACGAGTTTTTAGTTCGGCTTTTTTTATCGCATTCGGCTGAATCCCGAAAATAAAATCCACCCATTTATTCCAATCGCCGCCCCAACGGTCGGTCATCATTTCCATTGCATCACGCCAAATGCCGTTCAGAGTTTTCGCCGGAATACACGGAAACCCGTCGGCATCCCGAATGATTAAGCGATCAATATCTCCCGGAATTCCCGTGCCTGTGCCGATATGCCAATCCGATGTAAAAGTAACGCGGATTTTAGGTGAATTATTTTCCATTCCTTGCCTCCATTTGAGTTTTTGAATCCGAAAAACCTTTCCAAAATTCGGCTATTTCTATTGCGTCGAGAAGGTATGTAACATTCTTTTTGTCTTCCGTGAAAAATAACGATTCATTTTCAGCGTATAGTTTTTCAAAGTTCGAGTTTTCATAACGGTGGGCGATAAGTTTTGCCCGTGCGTCGGCTTCTTTATTTCCCAAGTAAAGACTTTCTCTTAAATCGTGCATCTGGCTGTTCGGAAGTTTTCTTTTGCCGTCTTCAGTTTTCAATAACAGTTTTACTCGTTTTTGCAGCTCGCTGAAGTTGCGACGCTCGTGCCAGTCTTTATTTTCAAACTCTCCTTCCGTTTTTTTCTCAGGAGTTACAATATAAGGTCGTGCAACACTAAAGGT
>JBGTKR010000366.1:0-6462 GCA_041744535.1 Pyrinomonadaceae bacterium | reverse complement strand
TCATTACTGAGCGGCACGATACTTGCCGGACTTAAATTTTAAGAATTTTTCCCGCGAATAAACGCGAATTGACGCGAAATAAAGAATTCATAAAATCCTTTATCTTATTTTCGCGGTTTTTCGCGTTTATTCGCGGGCAATATTTTCTTTTTTCAAATCAGCAATTTCTATACCGCTCAATTATGGTCTATTTTATTGAAATTGATTTTTTAATTGTCCGTTGCAAATGCGGAATTTAACCCCGTATTTTTTAAACCGAATTTGTTTTCGGTCTGACTGCCGAAATCTTCATCCCCGTATTGAAGTTGGAAAAGCCGCCAATACAAACCTTTTTGTTTGATGAGTTCGTTGTGAGTTCCCTTTTCACGCAGTTCGCCGTGGTGAAAAACCAAAATCCGGTCGCATCTCTGAATCGTCGAAAGCCTGTGAGCAACGACCAGTGAAGTTCTGCTTTCCATAATTCGATTAACGGCTTGCTGAATAAATTGCTCGGTTTCGGTATCAATCGAACTCGTCGCTTCATCCAAAATCAAGATCGAAGGCTCAAATGCCAAAGCTCTGGCAAACGAAATAAGCTGTTTTTCCCCGACGGAAAGTCCGCCGCCGCGTTCCTTTAGATTTGTTTCATAAGAATTTTCCAGACGTTCGATAAATCCGTCCGCGTGAACTTCCGCCGCCGCCCATTTTACTTTTTCGTCCGGTATTTCCTTATTTCCGAGCCGTATATTATTCGCAATCGAACCGCTGAATAAGAAAACATCCTGCAAAACCACCGCAAAATTTTCTCTTAAAGTCTTCAGATCCCAATCACGAATATCAACTCCGTCGAGCAAAATTTTCCCCTTTTGAATATCATAAAAACGCATCAAAAGATTCGTTACGGTAGTTTTCCCCGAACCCGTATGACCGACCAATGCAATGGATTCGCCCGGCTCGATCGTAAACGAAACATTTTTCATCACCCATTCACCTTCATTATAAGCAAACCAGACGTTTCTGAATTCGATCTTACCTATTGCTTTACCGGATTTTTTCGGCACTTTCGGCGATTCAATCTCGATTTCTTCATCAAGCAGTAAAAAGACGCGGTGCGATGCGACGATTGCCGCCTGCAAAACATTAAATTTATCGGAAAGATTACGAATCGGTTGAAAAAGCTGCTGTGAATATTGGATAAATGCGATGAGCGTTCCGATAGTTACGGCAGTTCCGGCGGCGGAAGTGCCGGTCAAAATCTGATAACCGCCGAACCAAATGATAACGGCGATTCCGAGAACTCCGATCAGTTCGACCATCGGGTAAAAGATCGCGTAATAATAGATCGTTTCGATATTTGCATCCCGATATTCGTCATTTATCCGGGCAAAATTCCCGCGTGCCTTTTCTTCGGCGTTAAAGAGCTGGACGGTCTGAGCTCCCGAAATATGTTCCTGCAAAAAAGCGTTGATCTTCGCCATCCGTGTGCGGACTTTATCAAAACCGACTCTCGCCCGTTTGCGAAACCAGTTTGTTGCCAGAAATAAAAGCGGCACGACGATCAGCGAAACAATCGCCAGTTTCCAATCGAGCCAAAACATAAACCCGATGATCGCAATAATTACAACCAAATCGCCCAAACCTTCGATCACGCCCGACGTAAAAAGTTCGTTCAGAGCATCAACATCGCTCGTCAGACGGGTAATGATTCTGCCGACGGGATTTTTATCGTAATAGGAAACCTGCAAATTCTGGAGTTTGGCGTAAATCTGTGAACGCAGATCGAACATAATCTTTTGCCCGACGATGTTTAAAAGAATTTCCTGTATGTATGAGAAAACAAAACGAAATAAAAATAAAGCAAAATAAGCCAAAGCGAAAAGCCAGATTCCGTCCGTAACTTTTTTAACGATAAAATCATCCACCGCAATTTTCGTAAAATACGGCTGCAAGCTGATAAGAACATTGGTCAAAACCGTCAAAACCAGAGCCGCCGACATCATTTTCCAATAGGGTTTCAAGTAACTGAAAAGCCGTTTCGTCGTATGAAAATCGTAGGATTTTTCAATCGCTTTTTCTTCGTGATATTTTTTCGCTTGTTCGGACATTCGTTATTTTCAATTTTAGATTTGCGATTTGCGATTGGCAATGTGCGGATGGAGTTTGTAGAAATTTTTCAATGGGTGGAATCGAGCATCAAGGCGTTAAATCCTGCCTGAACAAAATGTTGATCGGAGGTCAGAGCATCGTTTATCCCGCGTTCCCGCATTACAACAAATGAAACGCAATCAATCAAACCCCAAGTTTTATCAGAATGTGTTCTGTAAAGTTCAAACGCTTTATTGAAAAGAGTTTCATCGAGTCTGACAACTTCGGTTTCGTCGGTATTCAGGAATTTTTCGATAATGAGTGAACCTTCTTCTTTAAAATTTCTGCTTAACGAATTGCCTATTTCGAGTAAAACACAATCGGTTATCAAAACGGGCTGCCGTTCATATTCCAATGATAATTTAACAGCTTTGTCGTGATTTTCGTCGCTTGCATTTACAAGCGATACGGCAAACGCCGTATCAATCAAGGTTATCTTCAATTTTCTTTTCCCCACTCATATACAAATCTATATTTCTCGAAAAATCTTTTGGAGCTTGAATTTTAATTTGTCGTAATTGCTGCATTAAACTCGGTTTTTCATCAGCATTTTCAATCGTTTCAACAAATTCATAAACCTTCGTCAAACTGTCTTCGGGCAGATTTTGCACTTTTTGAACTAATTTTTCTCTGATCGTCATTTTTTTATACCTCTAAGGATTATTATCACACATTTTGTATTGCCAATCTAAAATCTAAAATCTAAAATCTAAAATCAGAATGAGCCGTTTTGTAAATGAACGCAAAAATAATTGGAAACGCCTCGAAGAATTGCTGGCGAAAACCGAAGGAGTCAGCGGTTTGCGTGGTTTGCCGCGTGCCGAAGTCCGCGAACTCGGTGAACTTTACCGCCGGGCGGCAAGCGATCTGGCGATTGCCCGTGCTGAAACACGCGACGGCAAATTGATAAATTATCTCAACAGTCTGGTCATCCGCACACACGGAAAAATCTATCGTGCCGACGGGCAGGGCGTAAATGTCGTCTGGCAGTTTTTCGCAAAAGATTTTCCGCAGGTTTTCCGCGAAACGTGGCGTTTTACATTTCTTGCGTTTGCGGTTTTCACAATTTTCGGAATTATCTCATTCCTGCTTTGTTATAATGATTTTAGCTTTGCCGATACGCTCGGATTAACACAAATCCGCACCGCTGCACAAAATAATTCTCAATGGTGGCTTAGTTTAAATGATGCAAATCAAATTGGTTCCAGTGAGATTCTAACAAACAATATTTTAGTTTCATTTTTAGCTTTTGCTTACGGAGCATTTTTCGGGATCGGCACACTTTATGTTTTGATAACAAACGGTTTAAGCATCGGCGGAGTTTTAGGCGTTTGTTATAAAGTAAATCCCGCTTTCGGAAATTCGCTCGTAACATTTATGGTCGGACACGGCGTGATCGAGCTTTCCTGCATATTTATCGCCGCCGGTGCGGGAATGCTGATCGGTTATTCGATAATAAATCCGGGCAATTTATCCCGCGTTCAGGCGTTAAAGAAAAACGGCATCAAAGCCGTCCAACTAGCTATCGGATGTGCGTGTCTTTTGGTAATTGCCGGAATTATCGAAGGCTTTCTTTCACCCGCAAAAATTCCCGCCGTATTTAAATATGCGACGGGAATTTTAACCGGAATTGCAATGTATTCTTATTTGCTGTTAGTGGGAAGAAATAATCGGATTTATGCTGATGCAGCATTAAAATAAATTACAAAAAGTTATTTAACGATACGATAAGAATGTCGCTGTTTCGCCTTCACGTTTATTGGATTATTAGCCATTCCGTGATTATTTTTGCCGATTCTTTTTTGATGATCCGACAACATAGTTATCACGTGCCCGCACTGCGGTATTCGGAACAGTAACTTTTACTTTGATTTGTCGGCGTTCACCTTTTTTGCCGGGTTGCTTTGGGTAATATCCCAAGCTGTATTGTTGACTGAGTTCTTTAGCAATTAACTCAAATGTTTTCTCTAAATCGGCAATTTTTTCTATTTGGTAAGGTCGTCCGCCAGTAATTCGTGCTAAATCCAGCATATACTTATTAGCCTCTTCAATACTTTCATAAAATTTCTTTTTGTTAGTAACAGGATGCGGGACAGAGGGAAAAGTATTAAATTGCACTGTATAAATTAGAGTTTCATTTTCTTCTGCGTTGCGGAAATTATCTTTAGCCGAAGAAAATATCCCATCGCCAGCTCCATCCGAGAATAAAACTATTGCTTTCCGCCCGCGAATTTTTTTCATTTGTTTAAGTGCGTCGTCAATCGCATCATAAATCCTTGTGTAGCTATCGCCGGGACGCTGTTGAATTTTGATGTCTTTGCGTAATTCACTAACCTTTGTAGGTTTGAGTAAAATATACAAATCATTGGCGAAGCTGGCGGCAGACACTTGGTCGTCGGGGCGAAGTTGCCTAACAAGAGCGTTGGCAGCTTGAGTTAGTTCCGCTAAATGATAGCTCATTGAACCGCTTACATCGAGCAACAAAAAGACGGTAAATGACTGCTCTACTGAGTCGAACGATACAGTTTCCTGTTTAATTCCGTCTTCAAAAATCTGAAAATCTTCCTTTTTGAGATTCGTAATATAGCGACCTTCGCGGTCTAAAACTGTAACCGGAACTGTGACCAAATTTGTATCAACGCGAATTACGTCATCTTGTGAATAAATTGTTATTGAGAATATCGTATAGACGAACAGCAGAATGAAAATTGTGCAAACTAAGTTGAATTTTTCAAATCTATTTTGCATTTGCATAAATTCTACCTCAATTTTTTGAGTAAATTTAGATGGCTACAGCTTTACCAATTGTATAAGGCTGTAGCTTGTGAAATTTGGTCATTAAAACAAATGAGCTACTTAAAAATAACACTTTTGTCTAACAACAACCGCAACCTACGGACAATGCGGTCTTCCTCCGGTGTTTTCATTAAAGCAGAATTCGTTTGTGGGACAAACTATACATCCGTTCTGATAACCGATTCTGTTGCAAACTTGAAAATATCCGTTGTGGGTATCTAAACTGCAATCAGGCACTCCTCCAATAATCGGACAATGTGTGCCAAAATCAACCGAACATTGGGGAGTATACGACATTGTGCCGCCGTTTATGCAGAAAACTGCCTGCCCCATACACCTGTTATATTGCTGTGAACAGGTAAACTGGCAATTCACACATGCTTCATCAGTATCACCCGCACGAAGTCATGCAACTATCGTCGCACATCGCACGAGATGCTTCACAGTCTTGATAACAGACCGAAGCAAAAACGCTTTCGACTTCGTTTGAGAAACTGAAAACGACCAAGCAAGCCGAGAGCAAGCCCAGGATTAACAATCTTTCGTAGATTGTCCGCATATTTCTTGAAAACATATTTTATTCCTCCTAATTTGTCAATTTAATTCTAATTTGAAGTTAAAGATTGGCACGTTTACTGGCAAAAAAATGTTGAATCACCTCAGATTCTTTCTCCAGCGGCAGTTTGCCAACCCACGATTGAATGACCGCACCGGTTTTGTCAACTTCGATAAGCGTCGGCGTTCCCTCAACATTTATGGTATTAAGGCTTGCCTGTCTGATTTCATCAACCGAAATTTTATGTTCACTCAAATATAACTGCACTTCGTTAATTGTTTGGGGCATCACAGCAATCAATCTCAGGTCATCGCGTCCGTTTTTCTGCTGTGCGAGTTTTTGATAAAACGGAGTGCTTTCCGTGCAGTAACGACAAGTCGTTGAAAGCACCAACACAAGATTTTTATCGCTCTTGCTCCAATCAATATCGCCAAGCGACAATTTCGTTCCGGCTTTGATGCCTTCATTTTTCGCACCTGCCATCGGCGGAGTAGAAGCAGGAAGCAAGTAACGACTGACTAGAACTGTGCCAAGCAATTCGCAACAATAATAATTGCCACATTTGAAGCAATTTGTATTTTATCTTGTAAGTTTTTCATAAGTTTTGATTTCAGAAGCAGACGTTCAACTTTGTATTGAACTGAATTTTAGTTTTCTTATACTGAATTATTTTTATGCTTCACACATTGGAAAGTCAATATAAAATTTGAACTTAGCGAAATTTTCGGTTAATTTTCCGGCTAGAAATATAATTCGTATGAAATTTTTCAGTTGTTAGAATTGCCCGTTAGTGTTAGTAATGCGATGTTCCATGGCTGCGGGGGGCGAAATCGAAGAAGTTGATGTTTATTATTTCGCTTTTTGGAGTTTTTCGGTCAACCAAACATTTACCAAAGTTTCGGGTAAAACGCCTTGAATCCGTGCTTGCAACTCGATTTTTTCAAACACTTCGGGGGAGATGGTTATGCGTCTTCTGCGTTTTGCAC
>JBGTKR010000365.1:0-2766 GCA_041744535.1 Pyrinomonadaceae bacterium | reverse complement strand
GACAAAGTTTCGGGCAGACATCTGGTTAAAAGATTCCGCGAAGTTCTGCCCACTCAAAAAGACATAATCGAATTAAAAAACATCGGACATTTTCCGCATTTTGAAGTTCCCGAATTAGTTATCAAACATTTTTTAGAGTTTCACAACAAATAATCAGCATCAAAAATGTCCTTTTTTGATGCAAATTTTGAAATTAATAGCTTTATACGATTAAATTTACGGGAAAATCTTGACAGAACTGCATATAAATTTCTATTATCATTAAACCCAATAGAATTTGTTTATTCCAATAATCTTGACCAAAAAGGACTGACTATGATTAAAATTGACATTGTAAATCGCGTAGCAGATAAAACGGGCGTGCCGAAACAAAAAGCTGAAGAAGTTGTTGATGCACTTTTTGATGCGATGAAAAACGCTCTTGCCGGCGGCAGAAGAATCGAACTCCGCGGATTCGGCGTATTCGTCGTCAAACCCCGCAAACGCGGCATCGGACGCAATCCACGCACCGGCGAAGAAGTCCCGATCCCGGCAGGCAAAACGATTCGTTTCAAACCGGGAAAAGACCTACAGGCGAAAATAATCAAGAAATAAATTTAATAAAGTTTTCGTAAAATCTATAAATCGTAAGTCGCAAGAATGTATAGCTTTAAAAAATTTTGCGGTTTGCGGTTTTTAATTTTTCTTTAAGTTTTAATGTCAGAACTAAATTCCTTTTCCGATCAAATTTTCCAGAAAAAACACGCGATGCGTCCGACGCGGCGAACGTGGATCAAACACATTCTGCTTTTGCTGATAACTTTTGTAACCTGCACGATTGCGGGTTTGATCCAACCTTTTGGAATTATCCCGATTCTGCCCAAATTCAATCCGCAAAACTGGACGGAACTTCTTCAGGCGATCCCGCAACTTCCCTTTCAATATCTGGAAATGATTTTCGGGGTGGTGCAAAAAATCTTTACCGATTCCTTTTATCTGGGTTACGGATTGAAATTTTCGGTTTCGGTTTTATTTATTTTGATCTGCCACGAAATGGGACATTATATCGCCTGCCGGATTTACAAAGTTGATGCGACTCTGCCGTATTTTATTCCGACCCCGCCGCTTGTCGGTCCCGCCGGAACTTTGGGAGCATTTATCAAAATAGTTTCGCCGATGCCTTCGCGTCGTGCCGTTTTTGACATCGGTGTCGCCGGACCGATCGCGGGATTTATCGCCCTTCTGCCGATTGCTTTTCTGGCGATTTTAACGACACAATATGCTCAACCTGCTCCGGTTTCGCCCGATGAATTTCAGCTGATCTTTTCCGATCCGCTGGCGTATAGAATTTTTGCTTACTTCGGCGGAATTGATCTGAGTCTGCCGGCACTTCCGAATCCTTTCTATTTTGCAACGTGGCTCGGTTTGCTCATAACCGCACTAAATTTGATTCCGTCGGGACAACTCGACGGCGGACACGCGATCTATGCGATTTTCGGCGAGAGATTTCACAAAATGACGGGAAAGGTAGCGTTTGCCGTGATGCTTTTATTCTCTATTTTGGGAACTTATCTTTACAGCAGTCCGAGCGGAATTTTATTCGTCGTCATCTTAGCCGTAATGCTTCGCGTCGGACATCCCGAACCGATTGATTATTACACGCCGCTTGATTTCAAACGCAAAATCGTCGCAGTTTTAACTTTGATAATTTTTATTTTGTGTTTCGTGCCTTTTCCGATTCAGCTAAAATAACAGTAGTGCGATATAAATTATAAATTGTGAAAATAAAAAACTAACTACGAAATAAACGAAAAAAACACGAAATTTACGAACATATAAACTGATTAAATCAATTTATATCTTTTTTTCGTATTTTTCGTGAAGTTTTCGTTTATTTCGTAGTTAAATTTCTTTTTATTTAACAGTAATTTAAATTTGCTCCGCTTGCGGGGTTTTCGGCAGCATTCCCTTTACTTCTTTGACCATTTTCTGCACGTCTTCTTGGTCTTCGAGCGAGATCATAAAAAAGTCGTAGCTGGTTTTAAAGCAAATCATTCCGTTGCCGAAAAACCAAACGCCTTCGAGCAGCGGATTTCCGCCGAGAAGCCAATCAATCGGAGCTCCCGTAATCGTTTTCGGATTCAAAACATTGGTCATCAAGACAACGCCGGAAGCAAATGAATATGCACCGAGAAGCGGAGCTCCGACAAATCTTGTAATGTCGCGTTCGAGCTGCAGTCTTTCGGCTTCGGCTTCCGACATTCCGCCTTGCAGAAGAACTTCATTTTGAGCTTTGAGATGCTTGTTAAATTTATCGGCGGCAATTTGAACGGCGGATGTCGGTATGGTCGAATTGAAAAGCCAATGCGAACTGAATGTTGAAACGACAACGCCGAGTCCCGCACCGACGACCACGGAAGTTCCCGTGGCGGCGGCTTGCAGAGGTTTTTCCTGAACCCATTCGCTTGTTTTATTCAAGGTTTTAAAAGCCGAATCAATCGTCCGTGTCCAGCTAATGCCGAGTCCGAAAGCCTTTGAAACTTTCTTGGCGGTTGATTCAAAAGATTTTCTCGTTTCGCCGAAAACTTCGCCCGCTCTTTCGCTGGCAACATTTATAACTTCATTAGCTTTAACGCCCGCCGTCCACAAAACTTCGCCCGCATTTTTTGTCGCGGATTCAAAAACCTCGCCCGCATTTTTCGCCGCCGTTCCGAAAACGTCTTCGGCATTTTTGCCTGCGTCGTCCGCCGCCTCACGCATCGGCTCGCTTGCTTCCCAAGCCTTTTT
>JBGTKR010000364.1:0-4803 GCA_041744535.1 Pyrinomonadaceae bacterium | reverse complement strand
TATCCTCCTAAAGAAAAAGAACAAGGTATAAAAGGAATGATACTTTCAATCGGCTGACAAAAGGTAGTGTCAAAGAGCGTGAATCGGCAAGAAAGCCGACCCGCCTTTCATCCTACCAATGGACGTGAGGGCGAAACAGCGGCTTTGTTATCGCGTTGTCCGTCAAACTCAAACGGGCTTGGTGGCGGTTTCGCCCCACGTCATCTCAGCCGTTAATAATTTACTAACTTTTTCGCTGCTTTCACAATTTCATCCAAACTCGGCAAATAATAATCTTCCATTTGCGGTGCGAACGGAACGGGCGAATCTATTGAGGCGACGCGGATGACGGGAGCGTCGAGCCATTCAAATGCTTCTTCGGCGATGATGGCGGAGAGTTCGCCGCCGATTCCCCCGGTTAAACTTGCTTCGTGGAGAATTAAAACTCGGTTTGTTTTTTTGACGGTTGTAAGAATCGCTTCTTTGTCGAGTGGTGCGAGTGAACGCAAGTCTATAACTTCGATATTTAAGCCGTCTTCCGTTGCGAGTTTTTCCGCTGCGTCGAGAGCATTTAGAGTCTGAGCTCCGAAGGTGATGATTGACAGATCAGTTCCTTCGCGTGCGATTCGTGCTTTGCCGATTTCTACCGTGTAATCTTCCGTCGGCAAAACTTCACGCAGACGCGGCATTCGGTAGAGTTTTTTGTGTTCAAAAAACAGAACGGGATCGGGATCATTTATCGCTGATTTTAATAGACCTTTGGCATCGTAAGCGGTTGAAGGTTCGACAATTTTCAAACCTGCCGTGTTTAAGAAAAATGCTTCGGCATTGACCGAATGAAATGGTCCGCCGCGAACTCCCGAACCGCAAGGTCCGCGAAAAACCGCACCGATCCCGCCGCATCCGCGATAACGCGATTTTGCCGCGTAATTTGTCAGCATATCAAAACCGCACGAGATAAAATCTATAAACTGAAATTCGGCAATCGGCTTCATTCCCATCAACGCCGCCCCACACGCCGCCCCGACAATCGCCCCTTCGGAAATCGGCGTATCAACGACACGCTCTTCACCGAATTTATCCAGCAAACCTTCCGTAACCTTAAATGCTCCGCCGTATCGCCCGACATCTTCACCGATCACAAAAACCGATTCGTCAGCCGCCATTGCTTCAAAAATTCCCTCCCGAATCGCCTCCAGCATATTCGAGCCTTTTTCGTTTTGTTTTGTTGTCATTGAAACTAATGCTTAACTTTTTCCGCCTGTTTTTGGATAACGGGCAATAATCCACGCAAGGCTTCGTTTACCGATTCCGAATCTTTAAAGACTTCAGCAACATCGGATTCAAGCACAATGATATTTTTATTTTTCATTAAACGGTCAATATATTTTCCGCGAACTCCGCCTGAAAAATCATATTCGTCCAACATTTCGACATCTTCATTCTGTTTCTTGTTCATATTTCCTTCTTTCGCTTGCCGCAGCCAATCTTGCACTAATAATTCTTATTTTATCATTTCTGTCGGTGTGAATGACAACCAATTGTCTTTGCTGATTTGAAAATCCGGTAATGATAAAACGATTTTCATCAATTGAATGCAGCGGACGAGAACTGTCAGAGAAAGCGGATCAAAGAAAACAGTTACCGCTTCTTCAAATTTTATGCCGTGTTTCTTAAAGTTTGATTCGGCTTTTTTCGGATTCCATTCAAATAAATTATCCATAGAAAATTAAAATTCTCACCCGAATCGCCTCCAGCATATTCGCTTCCTTTTCCGTTTGTTTTGTTGTCATTTTCTACAATTCATTTGCTTCTTTTAAAGCGGCATTAAAAACTTCATCCGAAAGCCACAAACCTGCATTTCGCAACTTCCCCAATTCAACGGAAACATTTTTAATCAAATTACGTTTTTTTGCCAAGATGAGAATTCCCGCCGTCCCGAGAGTTTTTATTCCGAGAGTTACCGCACATTTACGAGCCGCACGATCATCTAATAAAGCTGTAAATTCAGAATCGTTTGCAAAGGCAAAACTTAAAACTTCGGTTTCACCGCCGCCTAAATTCCAAACTATTACATCTTCAACAGGACTTACTAAACATCGTGTCAGCCACGTTTCTTCGACATCATAGAATTTTTCCGTGGCGATGTCGCTGCCTTCGATAATTTCTGTTGAAACCGTTTCAGGCATATAAATTTCTGTAAAGAGTTTCGGGAGAATTTCGATCAGACCGCTTTTACAAAGTATGATAAATGGTGAAGCGTTTATCACGACTTTTTTAATCAACATCGGCTAATTCCCCGGCTAATTCTTTTTCCGTGATCTGAATCGGGGAAACCTTAAAACGAGAAAGTGCCTCGATAAAAGCCGAGCGGGAAAGTCCCGCAACTTCTGCCGCTTTCCCCTGCGACAATCTGCCGAGTTCATACCATTTGACCGCCGCTGCAATTCGCATTTCATTTACAAATTCGTCGGGTGATTCGCCAAGTGCCGCTAAAGTCGTTGTCGGTATTTCAAGTGATATTGTCTGCATTTTTTTACCTCTGATTACCTCATTATACAACTAAACAAATTAAAATTCCCTCCCGAATCGTCTCCAGCATATTCGCTTCCTTTTTGCGTTTGCTTTGTTGTCATTAATTTTTAATTTCTTCACTCGTTAAAATTAAATGCTTTTGTAAGAGCATCATTATCAAATGACAAAACAATCGGTTCTGCACCGCTTTGTTTTATTGCTTCTACAACTTTTATGAGATCGCTGTATTTGATTGAAGGATCAGCTTTGACACCAACGGCTTTTGCAATCTTCCAGTTACCCGGCTCGTAAACTCCAATTTCTTTTCGTTCCTTAAATAGTTCTGTTAGTTTATCTTTTAGTTGGTTTGTATCGCTAACATTTCCCACATTTAGGCTATTTATATATAAATCTTTACTCTTGTCTATTGAAACGATCAAAAGACCATCATAATTCGGTAAGCCTTCGGGAATCGGATTCGGAATTTCTTCTTGCGGGTAAAGGAAATGTGTAAAACGATAAAAATTTTCTTCACGTGAAAGTTTGTCGTTATAGATTGGCGGAACTTTGACAAAAATGACTGTCTGCTCTGTTTGCGGAGTTTTTGAACAACTTATAAACAGAGAAATGAAAATTATCAATAAAATAAATTTGTAATTTACAAACTGCATTGCTCGTCAGTTTTCGGAGAAAAGGCTTATTTTGAAAGGCTTAAAAAAATGCCGAAGGGGGGAGTCGAACCCCCATGGGCGTAAGCCCGCTAGATTTTGAATCTAGTGCGTATACCAATTTCGCCACTTCGGCTTGGAATTAAGAATAATAAAACTCTTTACGTTCAAACGTCAACTGCTTATGAAAAATTTTACCGATTTTACATCTAAATATTTAATCTTGTTAATTTTATAAAAAAGATGTTAAACTTGCGTGGGTAAAGCACTTGGAGTTCCTCCGTAAATAATTCCACGTTTTTTTGCTTTTTCTACCTAAAATTTTATTAAAAGGAACTTTTTCAGTTGTATGACCAAAGTTGAAAAATCGCATAAATCCATTCTGATTATCGAACCGAATGTTGAAATACGGGAAACATTGGTTGATTTTTTAAGCTCTGAATATTCCTGTCAAGAATCCGCTTGTATCGGCAAGACTTTTGAGGAAATCGAAGAAAAGGATTTTGACATTGTAATCAGTAATTTTGATTTACAGGACGCAGATGCTTTGGAATTACTCGGTTCGCTGCAATTTTTATCGCCCGAAACGGCTGTTATTTTTATCGGTAAAAACAATTCTTCAAAAGATATTATCGAAGCGTTTCGGGCGGGGGCATTTGATTTTATACAGAAGCCTTTTGAGTTTGAGGAGCTTGAAAATTCAATCGAAAGGGCAATTAATCACCATCAAACAAATCTCCGTAAAGATAATTATGACAAACATTTAGAGAACTTAGTCAGCGAGCGGGACGAAAAACTCGGCAAAGCACTTAAAGATGTGGAAAATTCATATCGAACAACACTTAAGGTTTTGATTCAGGCACTCGAAACACGCGATTCGGAAACTTACGGGCATTCGGAAAGAGTCGTTACTTTTAGTTTGCGGCTGGCTCACGAAATGGGTTTGGAAGAAGATGAAATGCGTGACCTCGAACTCGGTGCGTTGCTGCACGACATAGGAAAAATCGGCGTTCCCGATTCGATTTTACGAAAACCCGCCAAACTGACCGACAGAGAATGGGACAAAATGAAATTACATCCGCAGCTCGGATTTAAAATCCTGCGAAATATTCCATTCTTAAAAGGTGCGGCAAAGATCGTCGCCGAACACCACGAGCGTTGGGACGGTAAGGGTTATCCGCATCAGATACGCGGCGAAAATATAAGTTTGACCACCCGCATATTCGCCGTCGCCGATGCTTTTGACGCAATGATCAGCGACAGAGTTTATCGCCGGGGTCGCTCGTTTGAAGATGCCGCTGCCGAATTGGAAAAACACGCCGGAACTCAATTTGATCCGATGGTTGTTGAAGCGTTTAAAAACATTCCGAAAGAAGATTGGGAAAACCTGAAGGTGCGTTCGCTCAAGGAAAAACACGAAATATTCTCATCACGCGAAATCGTTGCCGAATTGGTAAATTCAAAACACTACTTTGAAATGGTGCATTAGCTGCCGAGCCGCTTAAAATTGTCATTTTTATAAGAAAACCGCAGCAGGCTAATATCTTCTATAAACGGCATTCGGTTTTCCCATCCGAATACAATCTCTGATATACGGAAATCTATTGTCTTCTTCAGACTGAAAACCCGCCGGATATTCGAT
>JBGTKR010000363.1:0-9069 GCA_041744535.1 Pyrinomonadaceae bacterium | reverse complement strand
CGCCAGAACAACGGCTTTTGCCTTATAAATGCTGAATCTTCCTCGTTCACGGTCATAAGCAAATGCTCCGACGACACGCTCGCCGTCTTTGAGCAAACCGATCACCGTGCATTCCATATAAACTTCGATGCCCTGATGAATCCCGTGATCCTGCAAAGTGCGGATCATTTCCAAACCCGTTCTATCGCCGTCGTGAGCCAGTCGCGGATATTTGTGTCCGCCGAAGTTTCTCTGCAAAATTTTGCCGTCTTTTGTGCGATCAAAAACCGCTCCCCAAGCCTCCAATTCTCTTGCACGAGTCGGTGCTTCCTGAGCGTGAAGTTCAGCCATTCGCCAATTATTTAAATACTGACCGCCACGCATCGTATCGGAAAAATGCACCTTCCAATTATCGCGGTCGTCAACATTCGCCAGAGCCGCCGCCAAACCGCCTTCCGCCATTACGGTATGTGCTTTTCCGAGCAGAGATTTACAGATCAGCCCAACCGAAACGTCTGCGGCAGACGCTTCAATCGAAGCCCGCAAACCCGCTCCGCCCGCTCCGATGACAATTACATCGTGTTCATAAGTTTGATATTCCGCCATAAGTTTGTTTAATGGAAAATGGAAAACGGAAAGTGGAAAATGAAGAAAGCTTTTAAAATTTCAAATTAAAATCTTTTGTTCAAACAATTTTCCATTTTCCATTTTCCGTTTTCCATTTCTAAAAAATCCTGAAATCCGTCCAAATTCCCATCGAGCAAAGCCGCACATATAGATCCGAAAAGCCGACGCTGAAAAGACTCATCCACGCAAATAGTTGGTGTCGGATATTCAGACTCGAAACGCAGTCGTAGCATTTTTTGCTGATCGGCTTTTTCGACATTTCATCATTTTTTCCGCCGATTAGATGCCGCAAAGAATGGCATCCGAAAGTGTAGCAACCGAGCAAGATCACATTCGCCGTCAAGACCAATGTGCCGACTCCGATGCCGAATGACTGCGTGCCGTTCGGGTTATCAAACCACATCGCAATCCACGCATCATAAGCAAGAAGCAGTATAAAAAGTAGTGCGAGATACAGGAAAAAACGATGAGAATTTTGCAAAATCAAAGGAAACCAACGCTCGCCCCAATAAGAATGACGATGTTCGCCGACGGCACAATTTGCCGGATCGCCCCAGAATGCTTTGTAATACGCTCCGCGATAATAATAACAAGTGAAACGAAATCCGCCCGGAGCCCATAAAATCAAAAACGCCGGTGAAAACGGCAGCCAACTCGGAATCCAATCCGGCTGCGGACCGAAGATCGCGTGCGTCGAACCGCCAATCAATTCAGGCGAATAGAACGGCGAAAGATAATTCGCACCGCCTCCCGTGAACCAGTAATGTTCATTTTGAAACGCCGCCCATGTCGAGTAAATGACAAATGCGGAAAGCCCCAAAAGAATCAACAAAGGCTGAAGCCACCACGCATCTCTACGCATAGTTTCGCCAAAAGAACGCTTTACCTTTAAAGGAATACTTCGAGAAGCCATAGCAAATGCTTTTATACACCTCCGATGCGAATTTTAAAGCACAGTTCCTTGTTTTTTTACTTCAACTTCTGAACTTGCTTTTTAAGTTTTAGAATAAAAATTGAATTCCGACTTGTTCGGTAAATTTTTAGCTAAAATGAAATATAAGTCAAGTTAAATCATTTTTTTCAAAAGAAGCGAAAGGAACGCGGACCGCCTGTCCGCAAGTAGTTGCCTTTAGAAAGAGTTTGTTTGAAAAATATTTGTTGCAAAAAATACACGCGGACAGCCTTGTCCGCGTTCCGGTTTTACCGATTCTTCAATTCCTTTACCGTTTTCCCAAAATCATCAAAAATCTGCTCTTGATCTATATGTTTTCCATTTTCCACTTTCCATTTTCCATTTGAAATAGTGCCTTTTTGCATTGTTTCATCCGAAGAGTAAACGATTGCATTTAAAAGATTTTCATTTGAAGCGGTTTCCATCAATGGATGTTTTGCCGAAATTACGCAAGCGTTGAAAGGTTCGCCGATCTTGAAGTATTCCGAATTAAAATTATTCATCGCTTTTCTGCCCGCAATTGTTGCTTGCCGAATCGCGTAAGAACCGCTGTTGCCGGTTGTTTGATCGGTAAATGTATTGCGTTTGTGAGTAATTAATCTCTGCCCGTAATCGAGCAGACGCAGTTCTTCAAAAGGATTGAGCGAAACGTGCGAATCCGTCCCGATGCTCCACATTCCGCCGCGATCTTGAAACTTTCGCAGAGGAAAAATCCCGTCGCCAAGATTTCCTTCGGTTGTCGGACACAGCACGGCATTAACATTTTTTTCAGCCAAACCTTTTATTTCAGAATCGTCCAGATGTGTTGCGTGAACGAAATGAAATTTGTCGGAAAGTTCGATATTATCAAGCATCCAATTGACGGGACGCTTGCCGAGAAATCGGGTGCAATCCTCGACCTCTTTTAATTGCTCGGAAATGTGCATATGAAAGGGAACGTCTTTCGGAAAAGTTTCGGCGACTTTTTTAATCGCTTCCGGTTCAACGCCACGCATCGAATGAATTCCAATAGCAATATTTGCGTATTCATATTCTTTGCAAGCGTTTTCCGTCGCTTCGTATAACTTTTGATAATCTTCGATTGTCGCGGAAATAAAGCGTTTTTGATTCGGTTCGGGCGATTTATCAAATCCGCCTTTTTGGTAAAAGATCGGAAGCAAAGTTATGCTGATTCCTGCGGTTTTTGCGGCTGAAATTAAACGCATTCCCATTTCGGCGAGATTGTCGTAAGGCTGTCCGTTCGGAGCGTGATGCAAGTAGTGAAATTCGGCGACATTCGTATAACCGTGGCGAAGCATTTCCGCATAAAGCATTATCGCAATTCGCTCAAATTGTTCGGGATTCACCGATAATGCAAGTGAATACATCGCTTCCCGCCAACTCCAGAAATCGCTTTGTTTTTTGTCTGTCGAATGATTTTCAGCAAGTCCAGCCATCGCGTATTGAAACGAATGCGAATGGGCGTTTTGAAATCCGGGAATTGCCAAACCTTCAAAGGATTCGTTTGATTTTGAGTTTTTTTCAATTACAGTAATTAAGCCGTTTTCATCTGTTTCAATCAAAACATTTTCGAGCCAGCCGAAATTTTGTAAAAAATTTTTGAAGTAGAATTTCATATTCTATTTTCCCGCGAATAAACGCGAAAGAATGCGAAAAAAAGAAGAAAGAAAAACTGATCACTAATAGACAAAGATAAACGCAGATGAAAATAAGATAATTTTAAAAATGTTGTAATAAAAAATCCGTTTTATTTGTGTTCATCTATGGTTTTAATTTTTCGCGTTTATTCGCGGGAAAAATTTACCGGGTTTTTACAATCAAATTCTCAAAAGTTTTTCTCAAAAGTGCCTTCACCTTTTCCGCCTTTTCAAGATCGTAATCCATCTCATCATTGCTCATATACAAATCTTTTGACATCTCCAACTGCAAAGCGTGAACATTTTCCTGCGGATTTCCTTTTGAACGAGTCAAGAAACCACCTTTAAAAGGATCGTTATGATTTATTTGCCAAACGCTTGATCTTAAAGATTCAAGTGCGGTTTCAATAACAGATTCCGAAGCGGTTTTGCCTTCATTATTTCCCAAAATAAAATCGGGAAAATTCTCCTCTCTAATCGTTTCAACCCTTCGGCGAATCGAATGGGCATCCCAGAAAACAACCTGCCCGAATTCGGTTTTTAGTTCATCTATAATTTCGTCAATTTTCCGGTGATACGGATAATAATAATTTTCAAGCCGCCTGTTTATTTCGTCATCCGTCGGCTCAAATTCTTTTTTGCGGTAAATATTTTCGCCTAAAAAAGTCTTTGTCGGGCAAAGTTCCGTGATTAATCTGCCGTCGCTATAAAGAGGTTTGCTTTCGGGTTCGCGGTTCAGGTCAATCACCCAACGCGAGTATTTTGCATAAATTATCGTGATTCCCAAATCGCTTGCAAAATCGTAAAGTTTTTCCAAATACCAATCGGTATCATCCAAAACTTCTACTAATTCGGGAACATACTTTTCTTTTAGTTCATCGGGAAACTCCGTTCCGCGATGCGGAATGCTCAGAACGAACGGAACTTTTTTTACGTTTGGTTCGACGATGTGAAAAGGATAGTCTTGCATATTTTATCACTATGGAAACATAGTAGGAGATTTTATTAATTTTATGTTTCTCTATGTTTTCTATCCATCAATGCCGTAGATGATTTTCTTTACGAAGCCGCCGCGTAATAAACTTCTTCATACGGCTGCAGGACAACCCAGCCTTGCCCGTTAAACGCGAGCTGAAAAGATTCACCGCTTCCGCGTCCGAAAAGTGTTTTCAGCGAAATATCGGTTTTAATCTCCGGCTGCAGGGAACTCGACCACGCAATCGTCGCATTCGGATCGGTATAGATCGGCTGATTCGGGTGAACCGCCAGAGTTATCGGATCAAAATGCGTCGTGATCGCCACATTTCCCGTGCCTTGAATTTCGATATTGAATAAACCTCCCGCCGCAATTCCAGCCATCCGCCGCATCATTTTAATATCCCATTTGATCGAATCATCAAACGCCAGAATATTATTTCCGTTGACATAAAGCATTTCATTCTGCAAGGACAAAATGCGAACCTTTTTCCCGCTGTCGGCAAAATAAACCCGTCCGTTTCCTTCGGCTTTCATCAACGGATTCGATTCGCCCGTAACGGCACGTTTGAACATTTTGCCCAAACCGCCTTCCGCTATTCCCATCCGCTCAAACTTTACATCGCCCGTATAACCGATCATCGAACCGAGTTTCGCCCAGACTCTGCCGTTCAAATTAACTTCCAAAAGATACGGATTCTCAAGTTCAAACGGCTCGCGTGCCGCGTCATCCTGTGCCGTTTCATTTAAAAATGCGTTTATCGAATATTTGCTCATAATATTTATCTTTCCTGTTTATCTCCCGAAGGCAAACGCCGTTCAAATTTCAACATTTCATTTTCAAGCCGCAAAGCTAAATTTTCACGTTCTCTTGTTTCGGCTTCACGGTTGTTTTTGATTTCTTCTTTCATCCGCATATTATCATTTGCAAGAAGATGAATTGCCGTAGTCAATTGGTCAACCTTGTCTTCCAAAGTGTCAAAATCTGTTCTCAGTTTCGCAATTTCCTCTTTATTCCGGGTTGATCTTTCAGATATTGTAAAAAGTTCTTTTGCTGATTTAATTATTTGAGTCCACATAAGACTAAAGTTTTTTCTATCTCTAAAATTTTTTGATCAATCCGCTCTAAAGTTTTCTTTGATTTTTTTGATAAGCGGTCAATTTCTTCTTGATCTTTATCCATTTTTTCATTATTCAATCTGATCTTTTCCATAATTCTGTCAAACTCAGCTTTATAATATTCTTCAGATTGCTCAACATCTTGTTCTAAAACTTGGCTCATAAAATTACCTCCAATGATAGATTTTACCACATTATTTTGATGCGTATTTCAATCATTTTTATATTTTTGATGCTAATGCTTTAAACCATATTGTCCAATAAACCGCACAAACAATTCAAGAAATAAAAAAATAGATACAGGAGAAGATGTTATCAAAAACAGAATTGTTAAACGCATCGAATTTTTTACAATTTGTTTTTTAAAAATCCAAATTAAAATAATCAATCCACTTGTAATTACAGAAATTAATAATGCTAATATAAAGCAAAGGACATTTAGATCATATTCTGCATATCTGACACAGATCATTAATACCCAAATAGCTAAGAAAGCAACAAGCAGTAAGGATTTGAAAATTCTAGCGGAAACCATAGTTTTAGGTTTTAGGATTATATTTCCCAATAATTGCATCTAATTTCTTCGCTGTTTCGGGATTCCAATGTTCCGGCTGAGTAAATATCGCACTCTGCGTTCCGCCTGCAAACGGATTCGGCGTTTCTTTCGCGTCAACTCGTTTAACCGCTTCCTTCAAAACCAATTGTGCATTGCGAACATTTTTTGTTAAATATTCAACGACCATATCAATCGAAACCGCGTCGTGATCTTCGTGCCAGCAATCGTAATCGGTGACTAACGCCATCGTCGCATAAGCGATTTCAGCTTCTCGTGCCAATTTTGCTTCCTGTAAATTCGTCATTCCGATAATGTCCATTCCCCATTTTCGGTAAGTTTCCGATTCCGCTTTCGTCGAAAACGCCGGACCTTCCATACAAATATACGTTCCGCCGCGATGAACTTTTAAGCCTTCAACAGTTTTGCAGGACGCTTCTAAAATGTCGCCCAATTCTTCACAAACCGGATGCGAAAATGTGATATGTCCGACAATTCCTTCGCCGAAAAATGTTGATTCTTCCGTGCGTCCGCGGGTTCTGTCAAAGAATTGGTCGGGAATACAAAAATCCGTCGGTGCAAAATCTTCCCGTAAACTTCCAACCGCCGAAACGCTCAAAATATAATCCACGCCCAACATTTTCATCGCATAAATATTTGCCCGAAAGGGAAGTTCCGTCGGCGTTAATTTATGCCCGCGTCCGTGTCGCGGCAAAAACGCCACCGTAACATTTTCCAATTCACCAATAATAAACGCATCCGAGGGCTTCCCAAACGGCGTTTCTATTTCCTGTTCTCTAACATTCTCAAGTTCCGGCATCTGATATAAACCACTGCCGCCGATTATTCCGATATTTACTTTTTCCATATAATTTTAATATTTTCCGATATATTCAAAATATTTAGCTTTTTTATTTTCCCATTTGGGAAGTTCCAAAATTGTTCCTTTTGGAACTTCAAGATCAATTAAATCTTCTTTGTCTAATTTATCAAATGACATATATTCATCTTCACTTAGAAAATAACCTGCAAATTCCTCATTTTCAAAACCATATAATTTATCTTCATTTTCAAATAAAACATCAGTTTGCCCGTTTGAAAATACACGAAGTCTTGCCCAATAAAAAATTGAATCTGCGTAATCGTGAAACCACCATTTAATTTCTATAACTTCTTGGTCTTTGTAAGGAGTATAAATAGTTGGTTCACTTTCAAAATATGTTTTAATTAAGTTAAATATAGACACTAAAATTCCCACTTCAAAAAATGCTCAACATCATCTTTCGTGTCATCTGCTTTCATTCTTACGAATTCATTTTTATCCGATAATCCTTTTTCAATTAAAGGTTTAATAATCTCTTTATTTAAAACTCCGTCAATTCGAGCAATGTGTCCAAAACCTTCCATTGCCATAACTCGAACTCTAACATCTGGATGTGTAGCAAGTTCTATGCAAATTTTTTCAGCAAAATCTCGATCTTCGTAATATAAAGAGGCGAATAGCGAAACATGAGCTAGCTTTTCAATATCGTTCTCGACGATAGCTTTTTCCATTTCATCTTTAGTAAATTTTGTTATTGGGACATATTTCATTAAGCAAAAACCAATCTTCCTTTCGGTTAGGGAATTTGTCTTCCCAAATCTTTCGCCGTTTCGATCCATTCTTGAATTATAACTTCCGCATTTGCCAACGCTTCCTGAAAATTTTCACCATCAGCCATACAACCCGCAAGTTCGGGAACTTCGGCGATAAATGCTTTGTCTTCTTCGCTCCAATAAATTATTATTTCGTATTTACTCATCTATTTTTACGAAACTTAATTTTCCAACAAATACTTTAAAACAGCAAACAGGCTGAAAAATAAATTTCAACCTGTTGATATTTAACAAAATCGCCAAGCATTATTTGTCTTATTTATTTATTGCCACCACAATTTGCGGCTTCGACCAAGGTTTTAAGTTCACCGTTATCTCGTTTTGTAATTAACTCATCCATAGTTTTTGCTTTTCCTTTTGGTTTTTCCTTGATCATATTTTCATACGCCTTCAAAGCACTTTCAATGCCTACAAGTTGGGCGGCATTTTCATCTGTATTATCAGGATTTTGTAATTTGAAAGCAGTCATTGCAATTAAATACTGACCAAGTAGTTCACTGCCGTATTTAACTTTTTTATCTAAAAATGGCGATGCTGTTCCGCCGCAAATGATGACTGTTACATCTTTTGTCTCGGAAGCGTAAGTAATCGCCCACGCTCGAATTCCTTTTGCATCTTTATCAAAAGGATTATTTTCCAAAAAACTAGAAGCCTTGATAAGATTTTCTTTATCAGTTTGGTTTTTGTCTTGAGCAAACGTCAGTTGTGCAGTTAGACCGATAATCAAAAGCGTTAAAATAATAGTAAGTTTTTTCATTTGTTTATTCCTTTTTGATTTAAATTTCTTTTGGTTTTATCTTTCCTTCCACGTTTTCTAAACGACAAAGTGGCGTTTTAAAGTCATGATAAAAAAGACATATCCAATTTTCTTCAACTGCTTGAGCGAGCAGTTTTCTTTTTGCTTCCAAAGTTTCTGTTGGAAATAAATCATAACCCATAATCCACGGCAAAGGTAAATGTGCTGTCGTTGGAATTAGGTCTGCAAAACCATATAAAATTTTGCCACCACGCTCAAGTTTCACAGTTTGCATTGTTTCCGAATGTCCGCGAATTGTCTGCATCGTCAAACCTTCGACAACTTCATAATCGTTGGGTTTTAATTCCATTTGACCACTTTCCTGCAAAGGTCGCCAGTTCTCCGATAAATAACTGGCTCTGTCGCGTTCGTGCGGTTTTTCGGCGGCATTAAATTCCGATTCGGAAACAAAATATCGGGCATTTGGAAATTGAGGTTTAGCTGATAGCTTTTCTTCTAATTCGTAATTCGTAATTCGTAATTCGTCTTTGAAAATCGTATTTCCGCCGGCGTGGTCGAAATGTAGATGAGTATTTACGACAATTGAAATGTCTTCAACCGTGTAGCCTGTTTTTTCAAAAAGAGTTTCGGAAAAAGATTTTTTGCGGAAGATGCCGTAAATATTTGTTTCTTTTTCCGACCATTTTTCGCCGATTCCCGTTTCAACTAAAATGCGTTCGTCGGGAGTTTCGATGAAAAGACAATTCATATTTAACTTGATTCGATTGAGTTCGTCGGGTTCGCACTTTCGTTCCCACAAGACACGCGGGACAAC
>JBGTKR010000362.1:0-8118 GCA_041744535.1 Pyrinomonadaceae bacterium | reverse complement strand
TTTAGACTTTGGACGAAAAATACCCGCTAAGTTGTTGTATCTTCGTTAAAAACTCGTCGTTGACGGACTTTTTTATACTTTTGTGCAAAAAACAAAATTTCACAAAAGTATAAAAAAGGGTAGATAATTTCAACGAGTTTTTAAAAATCTTTCGGCAAAATACTCTAAACTGCTTAAAGCAAATAGTTTAGAGGCAAAATGGAATGTCTTTAGAAAAAACTAAAAATTTATTTTGTATTTCGTCCAAAGTCTAATATAAATAAAAACTTATTTTAACCCTCAAATACGTGAAACTATTTCGGCTGTCCGAATAGTATTTATTATTCACTTACCACTCACCACTTACCACTTACCACTATTTCCAATGATTCAAAGAAAAATACTAAGTTTAAGGTATATAGTTCTCGCCACACTTTTATTGATCGGCGTTGTTCCGCTGGTTATTACGGGCTGGTTTTTATCCGATAGAAGTGCCAGGGAAATACGTTCCGCCGAAGGGCGTTATCAAACTCAGTTAGTGCAGGACAAAGCCCGTCAGATCGAAATGTTCGGGCAGAGATACACTTATTTGGTCAAAAATTTTGCCAATGCGTTGGAACTTTCTAATAATTCGGAAGTTTTGACATCTCTCCAAACGCAGGAAAAACTCGGCGAAGCATTGGTCGAAAATCCGAGCCTTTTGGCATTATTTATCAAACCTGTTCAGCAGGAATCAATTAGTGCATACCGTTCCGAAGCAATAGATCAAAAAGAAATCGAAATGCTTTCTTCGCAGGTTTTAAGCCGTTTAAGCGGAGAAAATTTGGTTATCAGCGAACCTCAAATAGCCGGAAAAAGTAAACAAACCGTTCTGACAATCGCATCTCCGGTTATCACCGATGAAAATATTTCCGCCGCCGTAGTTGCGGTTATTTCGCTTGAAGGCATCTCGAAAATTGTCGTTGATCGTCCGATGAGTGAAGAAAAATTATGGGAGTTCGGACTCCCGATAATTTATGTCGTTGATGAAAAGGGACGGGCGGTTTCCCATCCGAACGGTGAGTATTCATCGAAGTTAAAAACTTTGACAAACTTAAAGATCGTGCAGGATTGGAAGGAAACGAACACACAGATTCAATCGGCACTTTTACCTTTTGATGCCGAATACAAAGGGCAAAACCGCAAAATGATCGGGGCGTATTCAACCGCGAATTTTACCAAAGACCTAAAATTCGGCGTAATCGTTATGCAGGACGAAGCTAAAGCTCTCGCCTCGGTTGCCGAAATGCGTCGGCAAACATGGATAATTAGTCTGGCACTCGCATTTATTGCTCTTTTACTCGGAACGATTTTGGCTCGTCAATTGACATCACCGCTTTTAAATCTTGTTTCCATCGCCCAAAAAATTGCCGGCGGTGATCTTTCAACCCGCATCAATACAAAAAATTTCACCGAGATCGGAACGCTCGCCGAAGCATTTAACACGATGAGCGACGAACTCGAAGAACACATCGCAAATCTTGCCAAAGCCGCTGAAGAAAACCGTGAACTTTTCGTCGGGGCGGTCAAGGCACTTGCCGCGGCGATTGACGGCAAAGATAAATATACACGGGGACATTCGGAACGGGTTTCGAGAGTTTCCGTCGCCATCGGACAGCGTCTGGGAATGGACGAAGAAGAACTCGAAACTCTGCGAATAAGTGCCTTACTGCACGATGTCGGAAAGATCGGAATTGACGATTCGATCCTGAAAAAACCCGCCGCTTTGACGGATGAAGAATACGAAATTATGAAAACCCATCCGCAGCGAGGCTACAAAATTATGAAGAATATTCCGGCAATGAAGAATTTCCTGCCCGGAATGTATATGCACCACGAAATGATAAACGGGCAGGGTTATCCGCAGGGCTTGAAAGGCGAAGAAATTCCTTTGCAGGCAAAGATCGTTTCCGTCGCCGACACATTCGACGCGATGACGATTGATCGTCCATATTCAAAAGGAATGGAACTCGATGCCGCCTTAAATCGAATCGGGAGCTTTGTCGGAACTCGCTACGACGGCAAAGTTGTCGAAGCCCTCGTGCAGGCTTGTAACGACGGACAGATCGGCATCGGACGGGTTAAATTAAACAATTTCAAACCGAATAAGCAAAAAGAATCAGCTTAATTCGAGATAGAAAAAATATGATATTAGTGCTTATTATCTGTCAGTTATCAGTTTTAATCTATTCCGAATAAAATACTGAGCGGTATAGAAATTGATGGAGAAACAAAATAAAGCCGGTGGAAAATCCGAATGTAAATGAGGATATGTTTGGAAATTGTATTGTCAATACTCAAACAGCATTCTTCAAAACTGTCGGGTTTCTGCCTTTTTTGTTTAAAACCTCTGTTTGTTTGTCTTGTCTTTCTTAACTATAATCATAAGTTTGCTGAAGTCTGACTCTGGACTTTAGACACAGAACTCAGGATTATTAAAATATGGCATTTTGGCGTAGGAAAAAGAAGGATAAATTTTCGACTTCGACACTCGGACTTGATAAATCAATCGAGGAATTAAAAGCCGAAGAAGAAGCAATTGAAAGAGAATTCAGAACCCGTTTTAACAAAGCGATTGCTAAAACAAGGCATTCGATAAACGATAAACTCGACACGGTTTTTGAAAACCGCAAACAGATTGATGAGCAGTTTCTCGACGAACTCGAAGAAATGCTCATCTCAACCGACATCGGCGTTTCAACAACTTTTCAAGTTTTAGATGCCGTTCGCAAAGGCGTTGGCAGACAGGAAATAAACGATCTTCCCGCGTTGAAAAAAGCTATGCGGGACGAATTGCTCGAGATTTTGGCAAATTCGGGTGAAAAAGGAATTGCCGCCGAAACGGAAGTTTCAACCGACATAAAACCTTATGTTCTGATGGTTGTCGGCGTGAACGGAGTCGGTAAAACAACGACTATCGGCAAACTTGCCCAACGTATCAAAGACGAAGGAAACCAAGTAATGATCTGTGCCGCCGACACATTCCGTGCCGCTGCTTCCGAACAGTTAGAGATTTGGTCAAACCGTGCCGGAGTTCCGCTTATCCAGCAAAAACAGGGAACCGATCCCGCCGCCGTTCTCTTCGACGCATTAAAATCCGCCAAAGCACGCGAAGCCGATGTTTTGATCGTGGACACTGCGGGCAGACTTCACAATAAATCGAACTTAATGGCAGAACTCGAAAAAATGAAACGAGTTGCAGGAAAAGAAGTTGAAAAAGCCCCGCACGAAACCCTTCTCGTAATTGATGCCGTTACCGGACAAAACGGACTCGAACAAGCTCGCCAATTTATGAAAACCGCCGACGTTACCGGAATCGTTCTGACCAAACTGGACGGCACGGCAAAAGGCGGAATCGCCGTCGCAATTTCAAAAGAATTGAACCTGCCGATCAGATATGTCGGAATCGGCGAAGGCGTTGACGATTTAATGGTTTTTAATGCGGAAGATTATGTTAATGGATTGTTTAATTGATGATAAAATAAATGTCAGGAACATCGGAAAATAAAAGGAGAAATTAACAATGACACAGAAAGTTAAAGCAATATATGAAAATGGCATTTTCAAACCGATTACGTCCGTTTCGGAAATTTTTTCGGACGGCGAAACGGTTGAATTAATAATAAAAGACAAAAAACTTTCACCCGAAGAAATACTGGAATTAGCCGGGCAGGTTTATGAAGGACTTTCTGAAGAAGACATTAACGATATTGAAAAAATCGCCCTAGATCGTTCAAATTTTTTCGGAGATAGAAAAATATGAACGGTTCTGCTAAATTGTTACTCGATACCGACATACTTTCGTTCTATTTCCGAAAATCACCTAAAGTCGTTACGGAAGTCCAAAAATATCTGGCATCAAATAATGTGTTAACAGTTTCAATCATTACGCGATTTGAAATTTTGCGTGGAATGAAAGTGAAAAATGCCATTTCACAGTTGAATTTTTTCAATTTATTTTGCTTGAACAATGAAATTATCGAACTGACTGACAATATAATTGTTCAAGCCGCCGATATTTACGCTGATTTATACAAACGAGGGAACATAATCAGCGACGCGGACATCTTGATCGCGGCGACAGCGATTGAAAATAATCTGGCAATCGTTACAAATAACAATACCTTCGCCAATTTTAAATTTAGCCTAAAAATGGCAAATTCGCGTCTGTATATTGTATGTATTCAAAATGATAACCACAAAATGTAGTGGCACAATCTGCCTTAAAAAAAATTGGCGAAGGTATTGAAATAATGAAAGTCATTTTAACCGAATTTCAAGTTTAACGGTTTTAAATTGGAACAAATAAATTTCTCAAAATTCGATCTAAAAATGTCGCAACGTGCTTTAGACCTTGCGAAACAAGGCATTGGTCAAGTCAGCCCGAGTCCGCCTGTCGGTTGTGTGATTGTGTCTGAAAATGGCGAGATTGTCGGCGAAGGATTTTATTTATATGAAAACATTACGCACGCCGAAATTTTAGCTTTAAACGAAGCAGGCGGCAAAGCAAAAGGCGGGACCGCTTATGTTTCGCTTGAGCCGCACGTTCATTTTGGACGGACGAAACCTTGCACGGATGCTTTGATAAATGCGGGAATTAAAAAGGTTATTTGTCCGATAGAAGACCCGAATCCGCTTGTTTCGGGTAAAGGTTTTGCAAAATTGCGGGAGAATGGGATCGAGGTCGTAACGGGTATTTTAAAAGATGAAGCCGAAAGACTTTGTGAGAAATTTATTCATTGGCACAAAACGGGCAGACCGTTTGTGCATCTGAAAATGGCGATGTCTTTGGATGGGCGGATTTCTTTAAAAGACAGCGTTTCGACGGCAATTTCAGGTAAGGAATCGGCAAAAAGAGTTCAGGATTTGCGGCACGAATACGATGCAATCTTAGTTGGCGGGAACACCGCTTTTGTTGACAATCCGAATTTGACCGACAGAAGCGGAAAAAAACGGCATAGAAAACTTGTGCGGGTTATCTTAGATAATAGTTTGCGGATTTCGGAAAACTCAAAACTTGTTGAAACCGTCCAAATTTCACCGACGATTGTGTTTTCAAACTCGGATAATTCAGCAAAAATAAAGCTTTTAGAGGGAAAAGGTGTGGAAGTAACCCCATCAAATGCGAGAGATTTGACCAAAGTTTTAGACGATTTGAGCAAAAGGGAATTGCAAAGCGTCTTGGTCGAAGGCGGAACGGAAATCGCGGGTTCTTTTATTGATAAAAAATTAGTTAATAAAGTAACATTTTTTTATGCTCCAATAATTATCGGCGGAAAAGACGCACCAACGGCAATCGGCGGAAAAGGTTCGCAAGATTTATCAGGGGCAATTCGTTTGAAAGATTTGGAAATTACAAATCACGGGAAAGATTTAGAAATTACGGGTTATCCGAATTGGAATGAGTAAATCCAAAATCCAAAATCCAAAATCCAAAATCCGAAAGCCTTTCGCAAAAAAATCTCTCGGTCAAAACTTCCTCGTTGACCAAAACATAATCAATAAAATAATCTTCACTTTGAACCCGAATAAAGATGAAACAATCATCGAGATCGGAGCAGGTCGCGGTGCTTTGACGGAAAAACTTGTTGAACGGGCTGGAAAAGTTATTGCTGTTGAAATTGATCGGGATCTGATTCCAATTTTAAGAGATGAATTCAAGGACGCAGATAATTTCCAATTGATCGAGCAGAATGCTCTGGAAATAAATTTTCAAAACCTGCTCGCTCTGCTAAGTCCGGCACACAAAACAAAAATCGTCGCCAATCTGCCGTATTATATTTCAACCGCGATCTTGCAGCATTTGATTCAATCCAGACATTCATTTTCCGAGATGGTTCTGATGCTTCAAAAGGAAGTGGTCGAAAGAATCACAGCCGAAGCAGGCAATAAAGAACGCGGATATTTAACCGTTTTGATCGAAGCATATTTTCAAACGGAAAAACTCTTTGATGTGCCGCCGAATGCCTTTCGACCTGTTCCGAAAGTAACAAGTTCAGTAATGCGTCTGATAACGAAAGAATTTATTGAAAATAAATTAATTGATGAGAAATTGTTTCGGGAAATTGTCAGTCTTGGATTTATGCAGAAACGTAAAACGATTTTAAATAATTTGAAAAATGCGACGGGTGATTTACAAATTATAATCGAGAAGTTTTCAAGTTTAGAAGAATTACTGAAAAAAGCGGGAATTGAACCAAAGCGAAGAGCCGAAACATTATTGTTGGATGAATGGATTGAATTAACAGGGGTTTTATCAAAGAATATTTGACGAAGATGTAATTTAGATATATGTGATAAACTAAATATTTTATTTTAGAAGAATTAATAAAGTTATAGTGAATAAATTAGAAATTATACCTCTTGGCGGGATCGGCGAATTCGGGATGAATTGTATGGGAATTCGCTACGCTGATGAGATGATCGTGGTTGATACGGGAATGGGTTTTCCCGAAGAAACTCCATACGGTGTGGATATTTCCATTCCGAATTTTGATTTTCTGGAAGAATACAGGGATGATCTGACTGCACTTTTTTTGACGCACGGACACGAAGATCACATCGGGGCAACGCCATATTTTTTAAAGAAATTCAACCTGCCCGTTTACGGTTCAAATCTGACAATGGCGTTTATCGAGCGAAAACTCGAAGAACACAAAATGCTTGACGATGTTCTGCTTCATCGCGTCAAAGCAAATGATGTGGTGAAGGTCGGAAAATTTGAGGTCGAATTTATAAATGCCTCGCATTCGCTGGTTGATTGTTTTTCGCTGGCAATAAAAACTCCCGTCGGAACTTTGATTCATACGGGCGATTATAAAATTGACGATACGCCCGTGATCGGAAAACCATACGATCTGAAAACTCTGGGCAAATACGGCGACGAAGGGGTTTTGGCACTTTTGGGAGATTCGACCAATGCGACAGTTCCGGGCAGAACGCCTTCGGAAGAAGATGTGATTCCGGCGTTTGAAGAAATATTTGAAACCGCCGAAGGCAGAATCTTCGTAACGACATTTTCTTCTTCGATTCATCGTCTGCAAATAGTTCTCGATATTGCTCACGCATTTGACAAAAAAGTTTGTGTTCTCGGACGTTCGATGATGAACAATGTCGAGCTGACATCGGACTTGAATCTGCTCGATATTCCACCGAAAACCGTGGTTGGTTTGAACGAAGCACGACAAACTCCCGATGAAGATATTGTTTATCTGGTAACGGGTTCGCAAGGCGAATCGCGGGCGGTGATGTGGAATCTGGCAACGCAAAAATTTAAAGGTTTAACAATTCAAGAAGGCGACACGGTTGTTTTATCGGCTCGGATAATTCCGGGCAATGAAAAGCGTATTTCCAAAATGATCGGTGCAATTTATCGCCGCGGCGGAAATATTATCGAAGAAAAACGCCGTTTGATCCACGTTTCGGGACACGCTTCGCAGGAAGACATAAGAATTATGACCGAAACCGCCAGACCGAAATTTCTCGTTCCCATCCACGGCGAATATCGTATGCTTTTCCGCCATAAGGAATTTGCCAAAAATCATATGGGTTTTGCGGACGAAAATGTAATCCTGATCGAAAACGGCGATGTTTTGGAACTGACTGAAAATTCGGCGAGAGTTATCGAAAACAACGAGATCGGCAAAACATTTATAGATATGGATGGTTTCGGAGAGATCGAAGACATCACGGTTCGAGAACGCAAAAAACTTGCATACAGCGGCGTAGTTTCGCTCGTCGTAACGCTCGACAAAAAAACCAAAGAATTAAAATCCCGTCCGAACATAAAGATTCAAGGCGTTTCGGGAATTGATCCGTTAAACGGAACTCTGCAAAGTGCCAGAGATTCCGTCGCCGATGTTTTGGAAAATATGTCTAATCAGGAATTAACGGACACAACGCAATTAACCGAAAATTTGCGGATTCATTTGATGAGATTTATCCAAACAGAAACCGGCACAAGACCTGTCGTGGTTCCAACTGTTGTTGAAATATAAAAAAGATGTAATTGATTAGGTCTTTTTAAAAACGCGAAGCGGACTGGAGCGTAAGCGTCCCCGCTTGCGATGAGCGTTTTCTTAAACGCGAAAAAAGTGTTTG
>JBGTKR010000361.1:0-2686 GCA_041744535.1 Pyrinomonadaceae bacterium | reverse complement strand
ACAATACCTTCGCCAAAAAGACATTTGATAATTTGAGATAGGAAGTGAAACGAGTGTTTTTAGTAGAATTATTTTGACAAATAATTTTTCAACTAAAAGAAGAACTCGTTTCAATGGATATTTTAACACTTTTTTCCTGTTTTGAAACTCTGCTGGCGGCGACTAGCAGACGGCAATTGGTCATTATTGCAAACGCGGTGCTGACGATGACCGGACAAGTCACGATGCTCGGCATTTCCCGCTGGACGAGTAAAGGCGGCAGTTATCGCACCATTCAACGCTTTTTTGCGACCCGTCTGCCGTGGACTCAGATGCTTGTCAAGTTTTTTCACGCTCATTTATTTGATGAAACCGACGAATATATTTTGGCGGGCGATGAAACGGTGGTCAGCAAAGCGGGGAGGGAAACATTCGGGGTTGACCGCCTGTTTTCCGGCAGATTCGGTAAGGTTATCAAGGGGTTAGGCTTTTTTGTCTTCTCTTTGGTCAATGTTTCGGAAAGGAAATCGTATCCGTTGGCGGTGAGGCAAATGGTGCGAAGCGAGGCGGAAAAAGCGGCGATCAGGCGAAGAAAAAAGAAGCGTTTGAACAGAAAAAAGAAGAAGAAAAAGAGCAAGCCGGGCAAGCGTGGACGCAAATTGGGAAGTCGGAATCGGGATAAAACATGGTTTGAGCCGTCGCCGGAGTTGTTCAGGATTAATGAGATGTTGGAGGGATTATTAAAACTGCTCAGACGTTTTATCGCGGTCAAATATCTGGCGTTGGACGGACATTTCGGACATCATCAGGCGGTTTTGATGGCGTTGGAAAACGGTTTGCATTTGATTTCAAAGATGCGTCGGGACTCGTGTTTGTATGAGAGATATACGGGAAAACAGAACAAATTCGGACCAAAAAGAAAGTATGGAGCGAAGCTGGATTATGACAGATTGCCCAAGAAATATCTGAAGCAAAGTGAGTTCACCAAAGGAGTTATGACGAACATTTATCAAGGACTTTTTGTGCATCGGGAGTTCGGGTGTAATTTGAATGTGGTGATAATCGTAAAAATAAATGTGAAAACACACAAGACCGGACACGCGATCTTGTTTTCGAGCGACAGGGACTTGAGTTGGGAAAAGTTGACGGACTATTACAGTTTGAGATTTCAGATCGAGTTCAACTTCCGGGAAGCGAAGCAGCATTTCGGGTTGGAAGATTTTATGGTAACGAGCGAAACGAGAGTGGAAAACGCGGCAAATCTGTCGTTTCTGATGGTCTTGTTGAGCGGAAAACTAATAAAAAACAGTAACGGGAAATGCATCGGAATAAATGATCTGAAAACGCATTATCGAGGCGTAAAATACGTAGTCGAAACATTAAAAAAGGTTATGAAAAAACCGGACACAATAATAATAAAACAAGTAATCGAGGAGGTCAGCAGACTGGGCAGTATTCATCAGCCCAAATCTGCAACCTCGCTAACTTAATTTGGCGAAGGTATTGATAGAAACACACAATCTTAATACCGAACTGGATTTAGTAACCGGCAACTATCCAACTAATACCGGCGACGAAATAGTTCGAAACGAACTCGGCAGCCGGATGGATAAATTACTGACCGAAAGATTTTTTAATAAAATGCAGCCGAAGATCAATCCGAGTTGCGATGCTAAAAACGAATTGAAAAACACGGCGGCTTACGGCTATGACTCGAAGACCGACAGCAAAGGAATCATTACGAGTCAGATCGAAAAAAAGGGACATTGCAGCGGCGAGGGCGGCTATTATATGTCGGCGCGTGATTTCGCAAATTATGTCGCACATTTTAGTGCATCCAATTTGATCGTAACAAAAGCCGGACGCGATATGATGTTCAACGACTCGATGAAAAACACGGATGACCGGATCGTTTGGACTTCTGCAACCTCCGATTCGTGGATGAACGCAAAATTTAAAATGCCGTTTGTCGCATCATCAAACGGCATAACAGATGGAACAAAAACCGTTCTCATCCGCTTGCCGCAAAATCACTATCTGGTTATTTTCTCGAATTCCAATGATCTGAATACGGGACAGCTATACAACGCCGGAGTCGCCGCTTTCAAAGCGGGGATGGCACATAATTTTCAATAGAAATACGGTTTTGAAGAGTTTAAAGGTGTTTCTTTTTGAGGCACAAGTCAGAACCGCCTGCGGTAGCGGGCGGTTGAACACGCCGAATTCAAAGAGAATCAGGCAATAAGGAGAAAAAATGAAAAAAGATAAAGCAATAAAAAACAATTTATACGGATGTAACAAAATGAATACGAAAAAACAAAACAACGGAATCGGCGGCTTTACGCTGATCGAACTTTTGGTGATCATCTCGGCTGTTCCGATTCTGATCGGATTTTTGCTTCCCGCAATTCAAAATGCGAGAGAATCGACAGCACGAAGAACTTGTGTCAACAATATCAAACAACTCGGGATTGCTTTACATAGCTATCACGATACTCACAACAGGTTTCCGGACAAAGCCCAACTGACGGAGTTTTGTGAAAATTCGGAAAATTGCGGCGGGATTGATCCGGCAACTATCGGTCATAATTACGGCTACGATTTTACGATTACACCGGCGGGAAGCAATGAGGTGATAATTGCGGGCGAACCGATTCATCCGGGAATTACGGGATCGGAAACCGTTCGGATGACAACGACCTTTTCT
>JBGTKR010000360.1:0-4826 GCA_041744535.1 Pyrinomonadaceae bacterium | reverse complement strand
GCGGGAGTTTTTATCATCTGGGACAGACTTTTCGGCACTTTTGTTGAAGAAGATGAGGAAGTCCGCTACGGCATTACAATACCTTTAACTTCATATAATCCGCTTTGGGTTAATTCGCACGCTTGGTTTGAAATGTTTGATAAAATGAAAACAAAGAAAACATTAAACGGCAAACTGCGTTGTGTTTTCGCGTCGCCCGGTATGGATTTTTTAGAAGAATCAAGAATCAAATTAGAACCTAATAAATTGAACAAAATATGAAAATGAAACTTTTGCTAATCGGTGTTTTGATCTCTGTTTTATCCTTTAGCGGTTTGGCTCAAAATAATTCCGTTGTCGTTACTTCAAATAAGGTCAAATATGAAAGAAAAGGAAAAGATGTGTCTGAATATAAAAAGACCTTCGAGGTAAATTATCCGAAATTTTCGGGTATAAATAATTCCGTTGCTTTGAAAAATCTGGAAAATACGGTCAATTACTGGAAAGTTTTTGATATGACTCTGGAAGAAAATCTGGGCGATTATAATTGGCTGGAAAATCTTGATTATGAAGTAACTTACAATAAGAATTCGCTGATGGTAATTAAGTTAAGAATGGACGGTTCGGGAGCGTATCCTGATTTTAGCGAAAAAACTTTTGTGATAAATCTGAATACGGGAAGACGTATTTTTATCAGAGATGTTTTTAACAATGTCGGGCAGGTGCTGGTCAAAGTTGACAAAGCACAGAAGGCGGAAGTTAAAAAATATCTGGCGGATATGAAAAAAGAAAATCCCGAAGACCTTTCAACCGCAGTAGAATTGCTTGCCGATAAACAATATACGGCGAAAATGCTCGATGAATTTTATATAGATGACAAAGGCGTTACGTTCCTTTTCGACTACGGATTTGTTCACGCCGTCAAAGCACTTGAACCGGAAGGAAGATATTTTTTTACGTGGGCTGAAATAAAACCGCTTATCAAACGCGACGGCTTACTAGGACGCTTTGTTCGCTAATATAATAAGCTATAATAAGCAGCTTATTAACAGTCAGAGATTGTTCATTCACCCAAACCACTTAAAATCTAGCACCTTTCAAAGCATTTGTTATGCTCGAAGATGCTTTGGACATCATTTTTTCAGCTTCTCTGATTACCGAGCTAAAATCTTGGAATCCATACTTAATACTGGCTAAATCAGACGGGAATTTAAATTGAATTTCATTGCCGGTAAAACCTTTATGAGTTCTAACACCAAAACTTGAAACTTTAGCATCCCAAATAGTAATTATCACACTTTTTTTCTGGTAGTTATCTGTATAAATATCTACTTTCATTAATACGTGAAAAATCTGATCGGGTTTGGATAACTGAGTTATTAACTCGGTAAGATACCTCCCCGTGCCGCAACTCACGATCAAATTTCCCTGAGTAATCGTTTGTCTTAATTCATCACCTATTTCCATTTCATTTTCGATAGAATCACCATTTATAAAACCGCGTGCTACCCCGCCCTCTGAAAAGAAATAATTAAGTGCAATTCCTTCGGGGTTTCCCTTAGCAGGAATATATTTTAACTCCCACCTATCAAGGATTCTGTAGGGTATTACTATTTTCATATCTAATTCAATTTTTCCCATATTACCTCCTTCTTCTTCCTAATAATGTTATTTTGCAGATTCATTTTAAATCGTCTTTCGACGAAAAATTTTTCATTTCTATTATGTTATGCGAATTTTCTCGGAAAATTGTGCCAAAATTTTTACAAATAATTTTTTTTTAATCTTTTACTGATAATGATATGTTGATATACTTATCAACAATTTTATTCTTTTAAAAGGATTTTAATTTTGAAAGTTAAATTCAAAAAACATAGTTTTAGTCAATAATAATGAGCAATAGAAAAATCAGAGTTCTGGTAGCAAAACCCGGTCTGGACGGACACGACCGGGGAGCAAAAGTTATCGCCCGTGCATTGCGTGATGCGGGAATGGAAGTTATTTATACGGGTCTGCGGCAAACGCCCGAAATGATCGCGGCGGCGGCTTTACAGGAAGATGTTGACGCCGTCGGAATCTCGATCTTGAGCGGAGCTCACAATACGCTCTGTCCGCGGATCGTTGATCTTCTGCGGGCAAGCGGAATGGACGATACGCTCGTCGTCGTCGGCGGAATCGTCCCGCAGGAAGATATTGTCAAATTAAAGGAATTAGGAGTTTCCGAAGTTTTCCTGCCCGGAACTTCCACCGAAGACATTGTTGAATTTTTGAAAAACAATGTCAGAAATGAGGGTTAATTTAGAATAAATTCAAAAACGAGTCGGTATCTTCCGCCGACTGCAACTCTGCCGAATGCTGCTTTATATTTACTGGCACGGAAAATGCAATATTCATATTTCATAGACTACACAGGAGGGTTTAGGAATATTATGAAGTTAAAAATGATTTATTGTTTCAGTCTGATACTTGGAGTCGTATTATTTTCATACGGAACGGCAAATGCACAGGTTGTTGACGCAGTAAAAAAAGCTGCCGAAGTTACCAAAGATGCAACGGTTGATGCTGCAAAGAAAACGGCAGAAGTTACAAAAGACATAGCGGGGGCAACGAAAAAAGGAACTGTTAAGGCAGCTAAAAAAACGGCTGACGTAACCGGAGATGTTGTAGAGGAAACGGTTGAAATGACCAAAGAAGGTTATGATAAAGCCGACGATGTTGCAGCAGATGCGGCTGAAGTTACTAAAAAGGGTGTTAAAAAAACAGTCAAAGGGACTAAGAAAGTGGTTAACGCAGGTGAATACGTAACAGTATCGGCTTGGGACGGAACAAAGTGGGTTTCTAAAAAGGTCAAAAAAGGAACGCTGAAAGGTGTTGAAAAAACAGCAGAAGGCATTGAAATTATTGGTGAAGAAGCACAAGAGGTGGTTAACAAATAAATTTCCTTTTTTAATCAAAGAATTTATTAAATGCGGGTGAATTTTAATTCATCCGCAGATTTATATTTAAACACAACTTGAGATAAATTCTCAACAAAATACAGCAAATTTTTAGCGGGGAGAAATTTATTATGTTAAAAAAAATAGTTTTTAGTTTTAGTTTATTTTTTGCATTATGCTTGTTTTCTTATAATTCGGCTGATGCTCAAGTCGTTTCTGCAGTAACAAAAGCCTCGAAAGCTACCGCATCGGGTGTTAAAAAAGGCTCGAAGGCTACGGCTTCGGGAGTAAAAAAGGGTTCAAAAGCAACCGCTTCCGGCATTAAGAAAGGTTCGAAGGCTACGGCTTCCGGCGTTAAAAAAGGAGCTAAGGCGAGTTATCGCGGCGGACGCTGGGTTGTTCGCAAAACTTGGAACGGCTCGAAATGGGTTTATCGAAAAGTTTTTGTCAGGAAAAAACGAGTTCGCAGGTTATAAAACAAATTTAATTCTATAAATTAAAACGGTCAATAGATTCTTTTAAGAATGTCTGTTGACCGTTTCTTTAATTTGGTTTTTAATAAAACATAATGAAAGAAAAAGTAAGAGTAGCAGGCGGACAAGGATTCTGGGGCGATATGTTATCCGCTCCGATAGATCAGGTCAGAAAAGGACCGATTGATTATTTAATGTTGGATTATCTGGCGGAAGTTACGATGTCCATTATGCAAAAACAACGGGCGAGAAACGCGGAAGCGGGTTTTGCACGCGATTATGTTTCTTTGATAAAAGAGATTTTGCCCGATTGTATTGAAAAAGACATAAAAGTTTTATCAAATGCGGGCGGCGTAAATGTAATGGGTTGTGCCGAAGCAATCCGTGATGTCGCTCAGGAATTGGGACATAAAGGCGTAAAGATCGGTGTCATTACGGGCGATGATGTTTTGCCAAAATTAGAAGAATTCCTCGACAAAGGCGTTGAAATAAACAATATGGACACGGGCGAACCGCTTGCCGATATTTTAGACCAAGTGCAGTCGGCAAACGTCTATCTCGGTGCAAAACCGCTCGTCGAAGCTCTGGACAAAGGAGCAAGAATCATCGTCGGCGGACGGCTGACCGACACGGGTTTGACGCTCGCACCGCTGATGCACGAATTCGGCTGGACTTTTGATAATTGGGATCAGGTCGCCATCGGCACGATTGCCGGACACATCATCGAATGCGGCGGACAATGTTCGGGCGGAAATTGTCAGTTCGACTGGCAGAATATTCCCGACCTCGAAGACATCGGGTATCCGATCATTGAAGCATATCCGAATGGCGAATTCGTCGTTACAAAACACGAAAACACGGGCGGAATCGTCAGCATTCCTACGGTCAAAGAACAGCTTCTCTACGAAATGGGCGATCCGCATTCCTACATCACGCCCGATGTCGTCGCCGATTTTACGACAATACATTTAAGCGACGACGGCAAAGATCGTGTCAGAGTTTCGGGCATAAAAGGCAAACCGAACACCGAATTTTACAAAATCTCAATCGCCTATTCGGCAGGCTGGAAAGCAGTCGGAACGCTCGTTTATTCTTACCCGGACGCTTACGAAAAAGCCAAAGCCGCCGATCAAATTTTACGTAAACGCTTGCAAAATCTTGGCTTAGAATTCGATGTGATTTTAACCGAATTCGTCGGAGTAAATGCAACACACGGACATCTTGCCGGCGAACCGCCGAAGGATATTCCAGAAGTTCAATTCAGAATCGGAGTCCGCGGACAAAAAAAAGAAGATGTGGCAAGATTTACAAAAGAGATCGCCCCGCTTATCTTAACAGGTCCGCCGTCGGTTACGGGTTTCGCGGGTGGTCGTCCGAAAGTCGAGGAAATTATGGCGTATTTCCCTGCTTTGATTCCGAAAGATTTGATCGAAACAAA
>JBGTKR010000359.1:0-15872 GCA_041744535.1 Pyrinomonadaceae bacterium | reverse complement strand
CTGTTTGATTAGAAACTTGCTGATTTGCCAACAACACCCTTGTTGACACGCGGGTTTCCGGCTCGCTCAAGACGCTTAAATGTCGCTTCAAGAAGCACCCTTGTTGACACGCGGGTTTCCGTCTTTTTTACTTTTTTTCGTAAACTACTGTTAATTGCCCATTTATAATTTTGATGCAGTTCCATTAAATTCTCAGTAGAACCGTAAAATTTATAAATATATGAGTGAAACATTTAAAGAATTCGTGCCATTAACGGAAAATACGCCGGAGGCGGTTTCTCCCGCTTTATCGGTCAGCGACCCGAAATTTTTGACCAATCGTGAACTGAGTTGGCTGGAATTTAACCGCCGTGTTTTGGAACAGGCTCTCGATAAAACCGTTCCGCTGCTTGAAAGAGTTAAATTTCTTTCGATATTTTCGACCAATCTGGACGAATTTTTTATGATTCGGGTGTCCGGTTTGAAGGAACAGATCGGCGAAGGAATTTTAAAACATTCGCCCGACGGGATGACACCTTTGCAGCAATTGCGTGAAATTCGCAATCTTTTGCGTCCGATGCTGGTCGAGCAGATGGAGTGTCTGACAGAAGACGTTTTGCCGAAACTGGAAGCCGAAGGCATAAAGATCGTTTCGTATCAGGAATTAAATAAAAAGGAAGCAAAACGCCTGCGGGATTATTTTCTGCAAAATGTTTTTCCCGTGCTGACTCCGCAATCGGTTGATGAAAGTCATCCGTTTCCGTATATTTCAAATCTGAGCGTCAATATCGGTTTGATGGTCGAACCCGATCAGAGCATAGATCACGGGAAACTCAAACATCTTTTTGACGAGAAGCGTTTTGTCCGCATCAAGTTCCCGCCGAATCTGCCGCGTCTGATCAAAGTCGGCTCAAAGGAAAACAGATTCGTAACGCTTGCCGAACTTGTCGAAGCGAATGTGATCTATCTTTTCCCGAATATGAAACCCGATAAATCCTATCTGTTCAGAATCACGCGGGACGCGGACATCGAGATTCGTGAAGATGAAGCGAGCGATCTGCTGCGGACGATGGAACAGGAATTGATGTCGCGGCGTAGATTCAGTTTTCCCGTGCGTCTGGAGGTTGATTCTTTGATGCCGGAGGAAATGACCGCACTTATCGCCGGTTCGATCGGTTTGACGAACAGGGATGTTTATAAAATCAACGGATTTTTGAATATTCCCGATCTGATGGCTTTTTATTCCCTCAAGCGTCCCGATCTGAAGGATAAACCGATAACTTATTCCATCCCGAAGCCGCTTACGAAAAAGGAAAATATTTTTGATGCGATTCAGAAACAGGACATACTGGTTCATCATCCATATACATCTTACTCGACGATCACGGATCTGCTCGATGCCGCCGCCGAAGACGAAGAGGTTCGCGGGATAAAAATCTGTCTGTATCGGACAGGGAAAAATTCGCCGATTGTCCGGTCTTTGATGCGGGCAAGTCAGAACGGAAAACAGGTCGCGGCACTCATCGAACTAAAGGCACGTTTTGATGAGGAAAATAATATCGAATGGGCGAGAATGCTTGAAAATGAAGGCGTTCACGTAATTTACGGGATGCTCGGTTTAAAAACCCACTCGAAAGTAATGCTTATTCTACGGCGTGAAAATAACGAACTACGGCGTTATGTGCATCTTTCGACGGGAAATTATAATCCGACAACTTCAAAAATTTATACGGACTTGGGACTTCTGACCGCCGACGAAGAGATCGGTGCGGACGTTTCCGATCTGTTCAATTTTCTGACGGGTTATTCCTATCAAACTCATTATCGTCAGTTACTCGTTGCTCCGATTGATTTACGCGAAAGAATGCTCAAACTTATCAATCGTGAAACGAAAAACAAACTCGAAAACAAAGACGCACGAATCATCGTAAAAATAAACAGTTTGACCGATGATAAAATCGTCCGGGCTTTATACAGAGCTTCGCAGGCGGGCGTGGAAATTGATCTGATTGTTCGCGGAATCTGCGTTCTGCGTCCCGGAATCAAAGGGCTTTCGGAAAATATCAGAGTTATTTCAATCGTCGGAAGATTCTTGGAACACAGCCGGATTTTCTATTTTGCAAACGGCGGCAATGAAGAAGTTTATATCGGAAGTGCCGATTGGATGCACCGTAATTTAGACCGCCGGGTTGAAGCCGTCGTGCCGATCAAAGACCCGCGATTAGCCAAACTTTTAAAAGACGATATTCTCAACGCTTACTTGGAAGATAACTCAAATGCACAAATTTTAAAGGCTGACGGCACTTATGAAAAAGTCGTGCGGAAGTCTAAAGAAAAAATAATTGATTCGCAAAAGTATTTTGTCGGAAAGGATTATTCTTAAAAAACGGAAAACGGATAATGGATAATGGATAATTTAAGAAATGGAAATATCCGCATTATCCATTATCCGTTTTCCGTTATTTCCGCTTTGCATCTTCGATCATTTCGTTGGCTTCTTTCATTTCATTCGTATCGGCTTCCGGCTCTTCCTGAGTTTTTTCCGCACTGTTTTCAATATTTAAAACTATCAGTAAGGGAAAATGATCCGAACCGATGTAAGGCAGACGTTTTAGTTCGACCAGGCGGAAATGGTTTGAATGAAAAACGTGATCGAGCGGGAAACGCATAAACGGATATTCGGCGTGAAAAGAGCTATACATTCCGCGTCCGATTCGCGGATCGAGCATTTCGCTGACCTTTTGAAAAAGTGCCGTCGTCCGCGACCAGGCGACATCGTTCAAATCTCCGGCGATGATCGTCGGAACTTTTGTATCTTTAACCATTTTTCCGACCAAAATCAGTTCGGCATCACGTTCGGTAGATTCACCCGACTCGCTCGGAAAAGGCGGACGCGGATGTATGCCGTGAAGTTTGATGATCTCTCCCGAAGAAAGTTTTATGTCCGTGTGAATTGACGGAATATCGTCTTGCACCAGAAATTTCACTTCCGGGTTAATCAATTCCAAACGCGAAAATAAAGCCATTCCATAGGCATTATCAAAAGGCTTTTTGACCGAATGCGGATATTTTTCGTCCAGCGGTTCTAAAGCATTTATCCAGCGTTGGTTTGTCTCAGCCAACAGAATCACATCGGGATTTTCTTTTTCGATCAGAGCAAGCAATTTTGCCGAATCATTATTTTCAATCAGAACATTGGAAATAAGCAGTTTGATCGTTTTTTCTGGATTTTTCCGCTTGGTCATCTCGACCTGGTTGGGATAAACGCGAACATACGGAAGAATACAGTAGATTTGATAAATACAGCAGGAAAAGAGTATGAGAATTATCGCCAGATTATAATTAAGCAGAGGTCGGCTGAAGATCAGCATAACCGCCACAATAACAAACCCGACAAAAGCTATCTGCACACGCGGAAAATCACCGATTCTCACCCACCACGAACTGAGTTTTAGAAAAGGCAATACCGTCAGAACAACAACAAAAAATCCTAATAAATATAAAACTGCCCTTAATAAAGTAGATAAAAAAACCATTTTTTCCATTAAACTGTTATCCCCTTGATAATAAATGTATCTTAACTTTCAAGACATTAGGATATAATTAACCATCCAATAAACCAAAATCACTTATAAAAAATAAGAGTCCAAAATCATCTATAATATCTTGGACTCTTAGATGCAGTGCATTTTTGATCACCAGCCTCACAAATTACGAACTACGGTTTAGGTTTTTTACCGGGTTTGGGGGTCGGCGTTGGCTCCGGCGTTGGGGTCGGGGTCGGGGTCGGTGTGCTGACCGGGGTCGGGGTCGGGGTCGGCATCGGTGTGCTGACCGGGGTCGGGGTCGCTGTAGGAGACGCAGACGGAGTTGGTATCGGGGTTGGTATCGGGGTTGATGCCGGGGTCGGGGTCGGAGTTACGACAGGTGTCGGCTGCGGATTCGGCAGCTTTGAATTACCTTCGCTGTCTCTCGGCACTAGAGTTTCCAAGAACTGTATATTGCGAACACCAACATTAGTAGTTCCTTGAATTTGGTGTTTGTAGCCGTCCTGAAGTGCATAAGCAGTTTCAACTCCCGTTGTTGTTTCAATAACCCTGACAAGAGATGCTTCCGACAGGTCAATTTCATCTTCCGGTTGATCAAATATCTTTCCGGTAGTTGAAGGACTAAGGACATAGCGAAATTGTAAACTAACGATATGCTCGGCGATTACACTATCTATAAATCCGGCTCCCTTCACTCCGAAGACTCGGCGTATTAGTTTACCGTCCGCATCCACGTAGTAATGTTTAATGCTCATCCGCATCAGTGTTGCCGGGTCTTGTCCATATCTTGTTCCGGTAGCGATATTTCCGGTTGAGCCGAGCCTGTTTAATCCGAGAGAATCCCCTTCCTGCCAAAAAATTTGATTGGATGCGGTATCAATTTGAGTTACCGACCCGAAAACTCCGGTTGCCCCGTTGGAAATATAATAAACCTCTCCGACCCTGAAATCGCCGATCCTGCTTGCCGGTATATTTATACTTCCGGTTGTATAATCGGCTGCTCCGACAGGTAAATCTATCGAAGAAAACTCGGCATCCATTGCCAGCAGCGTCATTCTGTCAGTTCTATTTAAGACGGTTGTAGAAGGATTTGAATTTTTTACATTTATACCCGTAGGGATATTGTTATCGGAAATAACTGCTCCGACGGTAATGTATCCGCGGTTTGACGGGTCAAGCTGACTTTTTGTTCTGACGGTAAGATAATCCGTAACAAACTGTGTCGGCAGCCAAATATTTGCAACACCGAAAAGACCGTCACCGACGGTTAAAACATCCCGGGTTAAGAACTCCTGAGAATTGCGTAAGTTCTGCTGTGCCGAGGTCATTTCATAATTAGCAGTCGCCGTCGTAATCGAGCCGCGAAGCAACGTAAAAACGGCTGAGAGAATAATCAGCATAACGACCATTACAATCAGTAATTCCATTAATGAAAAACCGTCTTGATTCCCTTTATTTTGCAATTCTACTTTCATCTTATTTTAGATTTTACTTTAATTTATCTTAATTTTTGTCGAAATGCCGTTGCCTGAACATACTGAAAAAACGGCGTTCCCGGCGGCAATTTATTCGGTGTCAAAAATGTCGTATCATAACTCCAGTTTCTTTGTGGCGGTGTATAAATTGGAATTCCTGAATCTTCATATTGCGATATTGCCTGAGTAGAATGATAAAGCGGAATAAATGAACCGGTGTAGTTCCAGGGAACATTACCTCCCCATATCTCCAAAAAACGCGGGAAATTATGAATCCCTCCATTAAATTTTTCACCGAGATTGTTTCGACCCGGAAAACTATTCATAACGGAGAGTGTTGAACCGGCGATAATAGCCGCACGTACTGATGTGCTTTGTATTACCGATGTCGAATTCGAATCGGCATTTCGATATGATTTAGTATTATCTTTAGCTTCCGGACGCATTGCCGGTAAACCGTCAAACCACGTTTTGGAAAGAGGAAAGAACGCATCGCTGACAATGGAAGACGGAACTTGTGATCCCATAAAGCCTGTGCCGTCATTTAACGTAGAACCGCCGGCGGGAATGCTCGAAATGCCCGTCGTGTTAAAATTTCCCCAGATATAAACCATATTTTCCGTAGAAATCGTAATTCCTTTGGTCGGCGACAGTTTTCCACTTGCTCCGGTAATGCTTAAACTTGCTCCGTCGAAAAGCCGAACCGAGCGGCGGAAATAGCCGACCGGATGCTGCATCACAGCCATTGCACGGGACAATCTGTCGGAGTAGCTCGACAAGCTGAAAACCTTTCCGGTAGTCGGAAGTTCTCTTAGATCTCTTTGCAAAGTCCCTTTTTTGCTGACGGCTGAACCCGACCAACCGAAATCAATTACATCTTCTCCGTCGTCAAGCTGATTGTTCGGACCGTATATGTCTTCATTGTCAACTATGCCGTTCGTGCTTTTGTAATTTGAGCCGTCGGACAGATATTCATTGTTGACTTGGTCACCCCGCCGGTCGGATACATAAACAACGTAGCCGTCTCCATTTTCAATGTTCGTGCTGACCGCGTCTGTTCCCGCTAAAAGATTTCCGTCATATACGCCATCTACCCAGCGAGCTAAATTCCGCATATTAATATCTATGACGCTTGTGATTCCGCGTTCATAAATATCGTTTTTATCCATTGTGCTTTGATACCAGCCCTCACGCACATTATAAAGATTTATCGGATAGATCGAATTATAACCTGTTGCCGAGGCTTCACGGATGGTTGTTCCGCCGTCCTCATCGGCAGTTCCCGGAGTCATACTGATATAACCCGTATCGGTATCAAATGTGGGTGCGGCAATGATTTCACCATCGGCAAAATGCTGATAATTTCTGGTTAAATTAACCAGATCAAAACTGTTCCCTTTACGATCACGGCTTCCCTGCACGTATGCCGCCCAGATAGGACGCTGCAAATAGACAATTCCGTTCGGTTCGCCGACCGTTGCTCCCATACTTAAAATTTCATTGGTAACATCAATCGTCGTGCCGTCCGGCTTGACTATTTCGATCAAAATCTTTGCTTCGATTCCCGAACCCGGAGGAACATAGTTTAAGCCGGATGTTTCGCCGGAACTTTTAATTCCGCGAACGACTTTTGCATCCGTAACGGCACCGCTTGAATCCTTTTGCTTAATATTTGCGGAATCAATATAGCCTCCCGAATCGGAAATACGGCGGAGTGCGTTGCCGCCTCCGAGAGGTATCGGCGTAAATCCGGTCGGATTGTTTTTAAGCAAAACACCTTTGCCGGCGGGAATTCCCGCCGTATTATCTTTTCCGCTTCCGGTATTCCAGTCATCTATTAAAATTCTGATTTTAGATTTTGTGTGATAACGGGATGCAGAAAGCCAGTAGTCATCACTTGGCAAAGAGCGTTTGATAAGTTCAGCCGATGAATTTCCCGAAAGTTCCAGAGGAAGTTTTAATTGGGTAGCTCCGGTCGTATTTGTTAAAATCTGTCCGCCGAAACGGTTTAAGTCGCCGCTTACCGGAGATTTTACTGATTCAGTTTCCCAAGTCGGATTCGCAATTCCGCTCGGACTGTCGGGATAAAACCCTCTAATTCCTAATAAATTTTCAACCAGATTTAAGTTAAGTAAACCTCCCACCAGATTTGGTCCGCCGACAGTTCCCGAACCAGCCATAACGCTGCCGCCGCCCAAAGTGCTTTGAACATTTATTCCGTTCACCTCAACCCATACATTATTGCTTTGTTTGCCAACACTTCCATTTCGCATAACATCCCGAACAAATTCACCTGCAGCAGTTAATCGGGAGAGAAATTTAACATTTTGAATGGCATAAATATTTCTATTACTGTGAATTCGTCCGTTAAACGTCATTAACGGACCGGGATATATTTCTATATCTTCATTACTGAAGATTCCGAATTGAAAGATAGGAATAAGATAATTGTTAAAATCTCTTTCAATTTCAACTTCAGCTCCCGTGTTGGTCATTATTGCCGTTGAAGACAGTTTGTAAGGAATAATACTGGCGTAAAGTCCGGCATAAGGACCATCCGGGATATTTACCCGCGGATATATATTCGCATCCAAACCCTGAATATTCCTTAGTTCGTTAAGTCGCCTCGTATCTTCACCAAGAGTTTGGCTGAAGGTGAAACCTTCCGAGATTAATTCAGGCGGGGAAGAATTTTTAATTTTATCCAGATCATCGGTGGTCGGATTCATTTTCTCGCTGAACAATTCACTAAAATCGTTGGTCATTTTTTCGATTCCGGCAACCGCCGCATAAAATGTTTGTGTTCTTTGCAGATCGCTTCCGGCGATTCGTGCTTCACTCGAGGAAAATGCCAAAGCCGTCATTCCGACAACAGCTAAAATTGCTACAATAATAATTACAATTGCCAGAGCCGCCCCGCGTTGGCGGTCATTTTTTTTATTTAATTTCGTATTTGTTTGGATTTTTATTAACATCTTCCGCTTTACCTTCTTTTATATATTCTTTTTTGTTTTCCGCATTCTCTATCTGGTGATACGAAACTCGTCATTTAAGTAACAAACTCCATTGATCTCGCCGACCTTTCCGCCGATTGAAAAATACTTGACCTTTATTTCGATTTTTTTGATCGTCGGACTCAAATTCGTAATGGACACCTGCCGCATATAACCGCTTCTAACCAAAGCCGGATTGGAAAAATCATCTCCCGTGCCGTATTTTCCGTCAGCCCCGGGATCGGTTAAATCGTCTGCTGTGCCATTTACCCCGTCGGGTCCGGGATTTAGCGAAACTTCCTGAAAACCCGTGCTGAATCCGGTAAATGTATTCGGTGAATTCTTATTGTCAACCTTTCCGTCATTTTCAATTTGCTTAAAATCAAGCCGACGCGAGTTCCGCAGAGATTCGATCTCTTCGATCATCGAAACAACTACCAATTTACCGTTCGTAACATTTTTACTGATCGCTCCGAATTCCAACGCAAACGTGAGTGCGGCGGCAGTCCCGATCAAGCCGATTGTAAGAATAAAAATAGCTATAACAGCTTCAACCATCGTGAAGCCGGCTTCACCGTTTTTTGAAACTTTATCTATTTTGAACCGTTTTTTCTTACTCGACATAAGCATTTACTCCTTTGCTGTAACGCCAAAGTTTGATTCTTCCACCCGCTCCCAAGATCGAAACTGCGAAGGCTGTATCTCCCATATCTTTTTTGTGATAAAAAAACAATGCTTTGTTTTCGGGATTGTCGCTGGCATCAATCACCGAACCGTCCGCCTGAAACGTAACTTCGACAATTCCGTTCTTCACATCTGTTATATTTGTCCCGTCGCCGAGAGCCGCAACCGAAACGCCTGCGGGACGACCGTATTGAATGTCATCTTTGACCAAACCGGAATCAGCCAATATCCCGACCCGATTTTGTCCGTCGCCGTTTGCACCGAATTTTCCGCCGTAAATAACTATTTGTTTATCAGCATCCTCATACCGGAAGGTTATCGGCTTACGCTGCGACATCGCTTCCTGTCTGGTTTCCCGCAGAACACTTACGATCTGTCTTTGCACACCGGAAAACCTTAACAAACGTCTTGAAGAAATTACCTGCGGGAGGGCTAAAACAACAATAATGGATAATATCAGCAGAACAATTATCAGTTCCGCGATACTAAAACCCGTGTCTATCCTTATATTGCTCTTTTTAGATACTTTCATTTTGTCAGGCTCTATATTCATATTCAACAACTTTTTAGTAACTCAAAGGCACATTGACCTCTTACCATTGCAAAAAGAATTAATAACAAAGTTTTTCCAGAAAAAACAATGTTTGACATAAAATTTATTTTCTAATTTTAGAGAATCGGGAAATTTATTTGAAGATGTTCTGGAGTTTTACTGTAGTAATAACCATCCGCTAATTGAAAAAATACCCGTCAGACCGATAAAACAGCCTGACGGGAACGAGTTAAGAAACAAGAGGTTTGAGGTTCATATTACAAATTCATTTTCCAGAAGAAGTTCCGCCCGGCGGAGTTCATAGCGTCCGCGTCCGAAATTTCCGTCAGACGCTAAGACCAATGTCAAAAAATAATCTTCACTAACAAGCCGCAGAACAAAGACTGCGTTCCCGTTTGAAATTGTCATTTCGGAAAGACCGCCCAGTTCCGTATCATTACCGATCTGTTTTGTTTTTCTGATCAGCGATGTATATTCGGCAATAATTATGTCGAAATTCGCAAATTCCGCTTTTTTCTGCCGGACTCTTTCGACGATGATGCCGTCCAAGCCGATTATCAGAACATCGAGACAGCCTTCCGTCCGATCTGCAATTTCCTGTAAAGTATTTTTGAACATTGAACTTACGCCTGTTATTTATTCGGTTGATTGACCGGCGTGGTAACAACCGGATTTGTTACCGGAACAACCGGAACGAGGGGTCTCGTCTGCGGTTGATTTGAATTATTATTCTGCAAAGTCGAATTTGACTGCGGATTACCGAGTGGAACGGGCTGCAGCAGAGTCGTTGAACGCGGTCCGTCGGAAATTTTACCCGAAGTCGGATTTCCGTTGTAATCCGGTCGGTAAATTCGCGGTGTAATGAAAAATAAAATTTCATTCGTATTGCGGGCGATCTGTTTGCGTTTGAACAGATTTCCGATTATCGGAATTTTTGAAAGTCCGGGCGTGCGGTCATTAATTTCGCTTTCCGAATCAAACAAAGCACCGCCGACAACCGTCGTTCCGCCGTCGGGAACCATTACTTCGGTTGTCATTCTCTGCGTGCTGATCGCCGGAGCTCCGCCGCCGGTTGCCAGCGGAACGGAATTATTTTCAGCCACGACGTTCAAAATAACCGTGCCGACATCTGTAATTTGCGGTGTAACGGCGAGGCGTAGCGGAACGGGAACATATTCGGTCGTCGCTATGGCAACTCCTCCGGTTCCTCCGGGTTGAATCGTTACGACCGGAATCTGCTGACCGCTTTCGATTTCCGCCGGACGGTTATTCAAAGTTGTAACACGCGGCGTGGCAATTGTTTTGACATTTCCCTTTTGTTCACCGGCGGTTATCAGAGCATTGATGCGAGCCGTGCCGAAAACTCCGGTCGTTAAACCGATGATCGTATTAGCCGCCGCTCCCAAACGTCCGTTCGGTTCGGGAAATAAAAATCCCGTTCCCGGATTATTTCCGTTTGCATTTCCCGTTGTAGCGTCGTTATTTCCCGGCAAGGTCGAGAAAATTCCGCCTGCTCCGCGAGTCGTATCGGTTACGACCGCCGAGAGTTGAAATCCGAGATCACGGCTGAATGAACGGGTTGCGACCACAATTCTGGCTTCGATCTCGACTTGCGGTGCGGGTTGGTCTAAATAAAAAACGAGTTTGCGTAAGGCATCAATATTTTCTCTGACATCCGTAACGATCAAAGTGTTACTGCGTCCGTCAACTTCGATAGTTCCGCGACGCGAAAGACGTTTTTGAACGATGCCCAAAATTCCCTGATCGGCACTCGCACCGCCGCCGCCGCCGCCGCCGCCGGATGAACTGGTAGAACCGCCGACGAAACCGCCCGCACGCCCCGCTTCTCCGCCTAAAGTGTTCGAAGCACGGGCATAGTTCAAGCGGATAAATTCCGTATAAAGCGGTGATTTATCCAATTGGCTTTCGGCAATTTTCAATTGTAAATCGCGTTCTTCTGCCAGCGAACCCTGATCGGCAATTCGCAGGATCGGTCCGTTTACCTGAACTCCCAGTTCCTGAGATTGCAGGATGGAATCGAGAGCGATATTCCAGGGAACATTGCTGACATTGACGGTTACGGGAACAGCCTTGACGGATTTATCAATCACGAAATTAACTCCGTATTGTTCCGTTATGTAATTTAAAATGTCCCGTATATCCGTATTTACGAGATTTAAGTTGATAACTTCGCCTTGAAATCCGGCATCACCATACATTCTGCCTTGATTTTCGGGGCGAACAGTCTGAGCCGAAGCGGTTACGGCTAAAAAGCTCAGGATTACTAAAGTCAGCAGGGCTTTCAAGCCGATGCCGGTTGCTTTCTGGAAAAAAGTCATTGTTTCTTACCTCACAAGTTTATCTCTGGTTTTTTTGGAAAGGAGATTCGTTTTAAAGATTTCTATGGAATGATGAGTGCAGCGGCGGGAGACAGCCGCGTTATGAAAACTTATTTAATTATTCTTTTTCGCAATTGATTTTCTTTTAGAAGACCGCTTTTTACTTTTCTTGTCTTTTTTGTCTTTATCATCTTTCGCGGATTCTTCTTTATCCTCAGCCGCTTTTTTGTTCATTTCATCGAGCGGAGAGATGATTTCTACTTTTTCTTTCTCTTTTTCACTCGGCAGAGAATTGTTAGCTGTTTCCGTGTTGGTCAAAGCATCCGGCGGAACTGCTCCCTGCTGAAGTTCCTGCTGGAGGCTGTATTTACGCAGGGCTTTATTTTCAACCGCTGAAACGAACTTTCCGCTGGATAATTTACTTACTTTACGAAAAACAAGGCGATTTTCCTCAACCGCCACAAGCTGACCGTCGAAGAATTTTTCACCCGGATAGATCGTATAAGAGAGTTTTATCGGCGTTGCTTCGACAAGTGCGGCATATCCGCGTGGAGTTTTGAAAATTCCCGAAACCGTCATTTCATCAAGCAACAGCACGGATGTAACCTTCGGTATTTCCTGTCCGTTGACTGCTGCTTCTTCACGAATCCTGTAATAATAATCAATTCGAGCCTGAATCGGCGGAGCTTCGACGATTACCGGACCGCTTGGTTTTGCCGGAGCGGCGATTGTTGCCGAAGGTTTATTCGGTGTCGGATTAGTCGGACTACTCGGATTACTCGGTGCGGGACTGCCGCTTTTCTGCTGTTTATAACCCGGTTTGGCAAAAGGGTCTCTGGTTTGTGCCGATCCTTCCGTAAATAATCCACCGGCTAAAATAAGTGCGATTAAGCCGAATACCAAACTCAATTTCTTGTTAATTTTCGATTTATACATCATTTTTTCTACTCTCTAAAAATTATATGTAACTCGTTTGTTCTAAGTTAAGTGACAGTTAATTATATTTTTGAACATATAAAGTTCATTCCTGTCTGCTGTTTTACGTCCCAGGAGCAGGCGGCGGAGCGGCGGGCGGAGCGGGGAGCGGTTTTCCGTCGGGTCCGAGTTTCGGCGGAAGCGGTTTTCCGTCAGGTCCGAGCTGCGGTGGCGGAGCATTCAGATTATTCAGGTCTTCGGGCGTTGCATAATAAGCCGTCAGCAAAAATTTCGCGTGCAGAGTTTTGTTGGAGGATTGCTTATCCGACTGCGTGAGACTGAAATCCTTAATCGAAACAATTCTCTGTAACTTCGCCATTTTGTCGAAGAAAGCACGCAAATTATTAAAGTTACTATCAACTTCAACCTCAACCGGCTTTGCTAATATGAAATCCTCCTGAGTATCATCACGCGGCGAGAAACGGTTGATGATAAGCTGACTCTCACGTGCCGTATCCTGCAATCCCTGTAGAACATTTGTGATCTCACGCTGTTCCGGCAGCAGAACTTTTAGCTCGTCATACTCCTGCTCTTTACTGGCGTAAAGCGAACGAAATTCGTTGATTCTCTGGGTGGCGATCTGTGCCGCTTGGTTTTTAGCCTGCAATTGTGCCACTTGGTCATTTAGTTCCGCTACTTCCGCACGAGTTCCGCTGGTGATGAAATACCAGACCGACAAATAAACCAGCGAGCCAAGCCCGATCAGAACTACAAGCTGCCAATGCCATGCTAATGCTTTGAATTTTTCTTTCATTTCAATATCCTTTTTTTATTCGCACTCTTTCGTAGAGTCGAAAAATCAAGCCTTTAGATTAATTATCTTGGTTTTGTGCCATTTGCGGCGGTTTTGAATTTTCAGGTTTGGGCTGCTGATTCGGAGCAGGTTGATTCGGTTGTCCGTTCGGCGGTTGCGGCATATTTGCTGCGGTAGTCGGATTTCCTTCCGTCGCACCGGCTTTTTCCGGCGTGTATGCACAGCGAATCGTAAACTCGATCACTTCCTGACCCGAACCGGGTTCGGCACTCGCGTTTTGTCCGCCGATCTCTTTTCTTTGCGTTTCGATACTCAGGTTGCTGAAAAGTCCAGAAGAAAATTCCAAACTGCGTCCGAATTGTGTAACCGAGGATTCAACCGGAGAACTTCCTTTGATCGTTATCTGATCGCCTTTTTGTTCAACGCTGTCAAGATATATGTCCGGTGTCATCCCGATTCGCTCGCGGAGAGCTTCGAGAACCGCACTCGGACCGGCTTGCGTCGAGCGTAATTTCTTGATCGCTTCGATCCGCAGGTCAATATTTTTGATCTTGGCTTCAAGTTCCTGCTGCTCTTTGAGGACAGCTTCAAGTTCTTTAGATTTTTGCTGCTGCTCGGCAAGTTGTCTTTCGGCTTCGGCTTTTGCACGGTTCGTGCTGATAAAATCCCAACCGATAACCGCCGCCGTCATTACCATAACGGCGATGCTCATCAATAACAGACGCGACATCGGGCTGGCGATTTTTCGCTCGACCGAAACCACCGCTCCGCTTTGTCTTTCGGTAACTGAATTTAATAGATTTATTTTTATCATTATAATTCCACTCCCCTGATAGCCAAGCCGACGGCAACCGCCATTTCGGGCATAATTTCACTCAAATAATCGGGGTCAAATTTTCGCGTATCAACTTTGATCTGACGAAACGGGTCTAAAACTTCGACGGGAAGTTCGAGTCTGGCGGAAAGATCATCAGCCAAACCCGCCAATTTAGAACCGCCGCCCGATATTAAAATTTTCTCGACAACGATATTTTCATCTTCGGTCGTCGCCCGGTAAAAATCGAATGTTTTTTGAATCTCCATCGCCACCATTTCGGTAACATTACTCATTAGAGGCTCAATGGATTTTTCCTCGACACCTTCCATCGCATCGGCAACACCGCGTTTGACCGCTTCGGCTTGCTGAAAACTGAAACCTAAACTTCGCTGCAAAATATCCGTGAACTGACTTCCGCCGACGGTTATATCGCGTGTAAAAAGCGAATTAGAACCTTTAACGATATTCACGTTCATCGTCGAAGCACCGATGTTCAAAAGGGTTACGACCTGCGATTCATCGGGCTGATAATTGACTTCATAGCAATTTTGCAGAGCAAATGTATCAACATCTATCACCACGGGTTGTTTTCCGGCTAATTGAACGGCTTGTTTGATATTGTCGAGTCTTTCACGTTTGCAGGCGGCGATCAGAACCTGTGTGGATTCCTGATCTTCGGTCGTAACGTGATAATCAAGGCTGACATCCGCCAGATCATAAGGAATATGTTCTTCAGCGTGCCAATCAATTGATTCTTCCAACTCTTCACGGGTCATATGCGGCAGAATTATGTTTTTGATAATCACCGAATGTCCGCTCACGCTGGCAACGACCATATCCGATTTGATCTGGTGGTCTTTACAAACATTCTGGATAACTTCGGCAACCGAATTGAGTTCCATAATTTGTCCGTCAACCACCGTATCATCGGGCAAATTCTCGAATCCGAGACTTACCAAATTCAAATTGTTTGTTTTACCGTTAAGTTCAACGACCTTGACTGAACTCGAACCGACATCTAAACCGGCAACGCTTTTCTTTTTACCGAACAGCATTATTTTTTTTGCTCCTTTTTGCTTTCGCGTCAATTTTTTGTAATTTTGAATTTTCCACTCTGTTTTTTGAAAATCTTTGGGACTTCCGACTCTTTTGAAGAATTTTTTTTGTTACCTTTTTTCGGATTGATAGTTTAAGACAGGACTTATTTTCGATAGGTCAAAACTGAAGAAAGTCAAAATTCCCGATCATATTTTCAATGAGATTTCCCAATATAAACCTTTGTTCTAACGGCTTTTTCGTGCGGTGAAAAACTCTCTTTTCTTTTTAGGTAACTGACAGGCTGCAATACGTTTTGTATTGCTACTAAATAAAGTTACAGCATTGAACAAAGATTGTCAACAGTTTTTTACATTGTTTAACATCAGTTTGAAATATATTTGTTCATAATGACTTTTAAAGGAATCAAACTGACCGGATTAAACAGTAAACAGTTATCAGTTATCAGTTGGAGCAGTTGCAGTAATCATAGTGAATTTGATATTAACTGATAACTGATAACTGATAACTGATAACTGATAACTGCTCAAATAAGTGCGGAGCATATTCCTTCGTTTGCAGGCGGACGTTTCTCCAAATGATCGAATTACCGTAATTTTGTTCCGTCCAGCCTAATTCAAAGCGATTTGCCCAAACGAATGAATAGGCTTTTTTTTCATCCGCTCCCTGCAAATGTTTTGCTTCGTGCAGCAGAATTGC
>JBGTKR010000358.1:0-11094 GCA_041744535.1 Pyrinomonadaceae bacterium | reverse complement strand
GCGATAAGTTTCAGGAAGTTTGCAGAGTTTCAGAGTTACTGAAAGTTGCAGAGTTAAAGTTTCCGCAACTCTAAACTCTAAACCCTAAATCCTAAACCCTTTCAAAATGGCGAGCAAGAGAATTTCAGCATCGAGCTATTCAAATACCGCACCGCTTATCTGGTCATTTCTTTACGGCTCGGAGCGTGGAAAATACGAGGTTGTTTTAGATACCGCTCCGTCGCGTTCCGCCGAACTGCTTGCACAAAACCGCATTGATGCCGCACTTGTTCCCGTTATTACTTATCAAAGAATAGAAAACGTGCGGCTTATTCCCGATGTCTGCGTCGGTGCGAGAGAAGAAGTTCGGAGCGTTTGTCTGGTTACAAAAGGCGAGGATTTAGAAAGTATAAAATCGGTTTCGCTGGATGTTTCGTCGAAAACCTCGATTGCACTTACCAAGATAATCTTCCGCGAATTTTTAGGTTTTGAACCGAAATGGATTGATGCCGAACCCGATCTGGATAAAATGCTCGCCGAGTCCGATTGTGCTTTGCTGATCGGTGATCCGGCACTTTCTGTAAATTCAAAATTCAAAATTCAAAATTCAAAATTTGAGAACGAATTACGAATTACGAATTACGAATTACGAAAATTCGATCTGGTTGAATTGTGGCGTGAATTTACGAATCTCGGATTCGTTTTTGCGATGTGGATGACGCGACAAAAAACCTGCGAAATTGATTTTGCGAAGGCACGTGATGAAGGTTTGAATCAGATTGATGAAATCATCGCCAATTATGAAAATGAAATTTCTTTAACTCACGAGGATTTTAAGAAATATCTGACCGAAAATATCTCATATTCAATTGATGATTCGATGGAAAAAGGTTTGGAACTATATTTCCAACTCGCTTATAAACACGGTTTAATTAAAACGTCAAAGCCTTTAGAGTTTTCATTCCTATAGGTATTGATTTTCACAAAGTTTGTAACTGTAACTAATTCTAAGTTATATTATTTATAGATATTCACATCATAACTAAACTATTTTGTATTTAACGCTCATAATCTTGTGCTGTGAAAAACTATAAAATACATATAAATCAAATTATAAATGGCTAAATTTATTGATCTATTCGCGGGACTTGGTGGTTTTCACAAAGCGTTACACGAACTCGGACACGAGTGTGTATTTGCAAGTGAACTTGATCCCACTCTACGAAATTTATATCAAGAGAATTGGGGACTTGAAGTTAAAGGCGATATAAGAAAAATTGTCGAAAATGAGATTGATATAATACCGAAACATAATATTCTTTGTGCGGGTTTTCCTTGCCAACCATATTCAAAAGCCGGTAAACAATTAGGTAGAAAGGATGCGGAACGAGGAACGCTGTTTGATGAAATTGTGAAAATCCTTGAATTTCGTCAACCTGAATATTTTATTCTGGAAAATGTTCCATTTATTGCAAAACACGATGATGAAGAAACTTGGAAAAAGATGTCAGCGGAGTTTGAACGGTTAGAATATGCGGTTGACCATCATAATTATTCACCGCACGAATTCGGAGTTCCGCAACATCGCAATCGCATTTTTATTGTCGGTTCAAAAAATGGGCTTAAACATTTTAGTTTCGATGAAATTGATAAACAAAAACAATCACTTGTAAATATTCATCAATTTATTGACGACAATCCGCCAAACGCCGTAAAACTTCCGGCTAAAAACATTGAATGTCTGAATCTGTGGCAAGAATTTATTGATTGTATTCCGAAAGAAACTAAACTTCCGGGTTTTCCAATCTGGGGAATGGAATTTGGTGCGACTTATCCGTTTAAAGGAAAATATCCGCATATTCTTTCGGCGGAAGAACTTGGCAAATACAAAGGCAACTTCGGAAAAAGTTTGCGGGGTTTGAGTAAAGAAGAACAATTAAAAAATCTGCCAAGCTATGCAAGAGTTGAAAAAGAGTTTCCTGATTGGAAACAAAACTACATAAAGCAAAGTCGGGAGTTTTGTAAAATTGGATTTGTATCACACTAAATAAAATGGAGAAATAAAATTGAAGTTTCATTGGATATTTCAAATACCTTTAGAAGATGTGCAAACGACGAAAAATGCTGGTAATGGATGCTTTCTTTGCGGAAAGAAACTTAAATCAAAAAAGTTTCAAGTTCAATTATTAACTAATGGAAATTTAGTTAGCTCTGATGAAGCAGTTAAAGATTCACAAGGTTTTTTTGATATTGGAAGTGAATGCAAAAACAAACTTCCAAATAACTTTTATTTTGACTCCAGTTCTTAAATCAAATGTTAAGATACCAACTATTTCCACGTTCTTTCGGTATAACTTTTGAAGTTATGCAAGTTATCAATTGCTTTGAAAAGCATTACGAGGAAATCAAGTCTCCAGAAAAAACCTTAAACAGCAACAGAGTATTAAAAATTCTAAGAAAATCACTTGAAGAAATAAATTTTAGCGTTGAAACAAGTAAAGCAAGTTCTGATAAAATTAAAGTTCCAGTTTTATTTAGTCTTAACAACAAAATTGATAAATTTTTTGATGCGGATGCGTTAAGTCTTGATGGGAAAATTGTTTTGGAAGTTGAGGCAGGCAGGGCATATGTCAACAATCAATTTCTAAAGGATGTTTTCCAAGCTTGTATGATGCCTGAAGTTGAATATCTAATTTTAGCTGTAAGAAATGACTATCGTGGTGGTGATGATTTTTCTAGGATTTTTACTTTTCTTGAAACTCTTTACATAAACGGAAGATTAGTTTTACCATTAAAGGGAATTGTTCTAATTGGTTACTAATTTTTTACACATTTCACATCCTAACTACTTTCTTTCACAACACTCACAGCATTAGCAAGAGATAATAATTATCAGATTGTTATTGTCATAGCGGGAACTTCGCTTAATTTAGTTGACCAATCAACGGAGCGTTTGCGAAGAGATTTGCGTCTTGATTCCAGATATGACCGTAAGTGGACGTTGCTTGCCAATCCCCGACGGATTGAAGACAGAGATATTATTGAAACCTCTTTAGCCCAATGGTCTGATCCGACATTTCCGAATGATCGTTGCAAAACTGTCTTGATAACCGTGATGAAACACGGCTCTCATCTAAGAAATTTGACTGAACTCTTGAGCGAATTATCACTTGAGCAAGTTCCTGTTTTGATTATTGATGATGAAGGCGACCAAGCGAGTTTGAATACGAGAGCGAGATGGGCGGCACGTTCAGGATTTGATATTGACGAACTAACAGAAACGGAAGTTTCAACAATTTACCGCAGAATAAATGGATTACGGGCAATTTTTCCGCACCATACTTTTTTGCAATATACTGCGACACCGCAAGCTAATTTGTTTATAAATATTATGGACAGATTATCGCCAAACTTTATCAAGTTACTTACGCCGGGAGATGAATATACCGGCGGAGTCCAATTTTTCCATGAAAATCCGCATATCATTCAAGAGATTCCAATGTTGGAAATCTCTACTCCTAATAATCCTTTACTTCAACCGCCTGAAAGTTTGATTAGTGCTTTGAAGATTTTCTTCTTAGGTGTTGTTGCAGGTGAGATTTCGAGAGATCAGAGAAATCGTTCGATGTTGATTCATCCGTCGCGTTTGCAAGCTGACCAAAGAACTTTTTGCGGATGGATAAATACAATTTGCGATAGTTGGAAGAGATTATTAACAGGTAATGATAAAGATGAAAAACAAGCACTGCTTTCCGAATTCAGAGAAGCCCATGAAAATTTGCAATTAACAGTTAATGATTTGCCATCTTTTGAAACTTTGACCGGACATAACTTAACTCACGCCATACAATACACGCCGATTGTCGAAGTAAATTCCCGACGTGGAACAACTCCACAGATAAATTGGCAGGATTCTTATTCGTGGATTCTTGTCGGCGGTCAATCAATGGACAGAGGCTTTACGGTTGAGGGATTAACAGTTACATATATGCCGCGAAATGTTGGGGTTGGTAATGTTGATACTATCCAACAAAGAGCCAGATTTTTTGGATATAAAAGAAATTATCTTGGTTTTTGCCGTGTATTTCTCGACGAAGTTACAATTGATGCTTATAACTCAATAATTGACCACGAGGAAGATGTGCGAAGAAGACTTGAGGAATTTGATGTAAATAATAAACACTTAGACGACTGGGACAGAGAAGCCGTTTTAGACCAGATGTTAAGATTAACGAGAGCTAATATTCTTTTTGATGATGTTGACCGAGACCGCTTTGGTGACAATTGGTTTAGAATAAAAGCCCCTCATGACACAGAAAATTTAATAGAATCAAATCGAAATGCTTTGTTTGAATTTCTTGGTTCAAGAGAATCCTTGTTTATAGAGGATGATGGACATCCAAACAGAACTGAAGACCAAAAGCATCTTGTCGCAAGAATTTCAATGCAAGATTGTGCAGAGAACCTATTAAAGAAACTAAAATTTACAAGAGAAAGCGATTCATCAACTTATTCAAGTTTACGAGGAATATTAAATCGCTATTTGGGTGAGCATCCAGAGGTGGAATGTTTGGTTTATTTGATGAGTGCTAACAGTCTTGAAGATTGGAAAAGGCGAACTCGTCGGCTCAATAATAATGATGAAATTCAGCAATTATTTCAAGGGCGAAATCCAAGAACTGGCGAAGTAATATATCCGGGGGATTCTGAAATCAAGGAAGAAAATCTGCTAACCATTCAAATTCACTTGATTGATTTTAGAGATACTGAAATCACAGATGTCCCGACACTCGCAATTTGGATTCCCGAAAACATTGGCGTAGATATAATTAGGCAAGTATGAATTTAGTCGAATTATTTGATGAACTTTCAGTTCCAAGCCAAGGCATTGAAAATGTTTTTAATGCGATTCCTATCCCTGATTATCCTAATTTCAGGATTGCGATTGATATTCAAGGCAATCCTGTTTTGCTTCTAGCAGTTTCGGATTCTAAAAAAGGCACTCGATTAAAAAATTTACGTCTAAAACATCTCGAACTGGTCAAAAATGTAAGATGTAAAATTACGGAAAATAGCCACACAACTTTTCAAAACTTTACAGTTATAACATTCAAAAGTTTAGATAGATATTTGCAAGATTATTTTCTGAGAATATCAGAAACACTTATAAAATCCTTAAATACAAATCCAACACAACAGCAGGTTTTTGAAACGCTCAATAAATTCGTTGAAGTTTTTCGTGCTTTAAACGATGCTCCAACCAATACAGTGCAAGGTTTGTGGGCAGAATTGTTCTTAATTGATTTTGCCAATGATACAAAGTCACTCATAACTTATTGGCACAATTTTCCAGAAGAAAAGTTCGATTTTAATGCTGGTATTGAAAAAATTGAAGTAAAAAGTAGTTCTTCTCTTGAACGTATTCATTATTTTTCATCAGAACAATTGAATCCGCCAAAAGCAACACAAGTTTTAATAGCATCTATATTTGTTAAGCAAAACAAACATGGGAGAAGTATCCAACAAATAATTGAAAGCATTATTCCAAAAATTTTGGATGAAAAAGATTTAGTAGAAAAACTCCATTTACTTGTCAGCAAAACACTCGGCAATTCTTTAGAACAGTCAATAAATATAAATTTTGACGAGGAATTAGCAAGGAATTCTATACAATTCTACAACTCTCAAGATATTAAGAAAATTCAAGAGGTTCATATTCCGTCCGAAGTTACTAACTTAAAATATAAATCTGACTTGTCTGAAATAACTTCAACTCACATATCAGAATTTAAATTATTTGGAATCCTATTTTGATTCTGCACACAAAAACGATTTGATTGCTGATCGTAAAAAATCAAATTTTTCTAATCATCTTTCTTTTTAACCAATACAACCGTTTTCAAAGATTCTTTTGCGATCACTTCGGGAATACTACCGAACAGGATTTTCTTGAAACGATGTTCGGTTGCACCGACCATTATTGCGTCATAATTTCTCGATTCTTCCAGAATTCCCTGCGTAACCGAATTGTTTTTGATGATCGTGCTTTTTACTTCCAGATCGTTTTTACCCGAAACACGCTCGATGGCTTTGTTCAGCATTTTTTGTGTTCCGGCGGCGGTTGATTCGCTCGCATTCGGCGGCACGACACTGCAAAATGTCATCGAACCATTGTTTGCACGGACGAGCGAAGCGGCGTATTGTTCGGCTTGAATCGCGTGTTTTCCGCCCGCCGTCGGCATCAGCCAATTTTCAAGCCGTCTTCCGGCAACGACCTTGACGAGCATTAAATCGGTTTTCGCATTGCCGACCACATCATCGGCAACTTCACCGAGAATTTTTTCGGATGTCGTTGTAAAGCCTTTCCAGCCCATAATTATCAGATCGCATTTTAATTGTTGAGCAGAATCTACGATCACGCGGGCGGGATCGTGTCCGACTTCGATCTGCAATTTTAACGGAATATTATTTTGGTCGGCGTAACGGTTTGCCATTTCGAGAATCGGTCTTTCTTTCGTTACGTAAAATGCTTTGCTGAAATCTTCACGATTCGGCGAAAGCTGTTCGGGAACTAACGCAACACGCATTGCGACGATCTCGCCGTCGCGTTCCTTAGCAATCGAATGTGCCATTTCAAGCAGCTGCGGAACGCTTGCCGGATTTGAAAGCGTAACCAAAATGCGGTATTTGATCTTTTCGGGCAATTGCGAAGAATGTATCGAGATCGGCTCGAAATATGGCTCGTCGGGCGTTTCGGAAACTTCCGCTTCTCTTGAAGTCCCTTTAAGTAAAACAAAGCCGACAAAACCAACAGCCAACATTCCGGCGGCTAAAACAACTGGAAAAACGCCTGTTTGCTCGTGTCCGTCAGTAATTCCGCCGAAAAATCCGCCGAGTGTCCAGAGTTCCCAAGTGCTTTGAACCAACAGATATAAATTAGATAAAATCCCCAAAATCGGCAAAAGCGGAACAAGCGGAACGCGAAACGGGCGTTCGATATTCGGATATTTTCGGCGGTGAAAGATCAAAGCCAGATTAACCAAAATCAAAGCAAAAAGCAGAACCGCATTGGCAAAATTTGCCGTTCCCTTCAAAGACAGAACAACCAAAAATGTCAGAATCGCCCCGCCGATAAGTCCCAAAGATATGATCGGTGTTTTTGTTTTATGATTAACACGACTGAAAATTTCGGGCAGGTGTCCGAGTTGGCTCATCGCAAAAGACACACGCGAACCAGCCATAATCGAAGCATTCGTCGCCGAAACCATCGAGAACAACCCGCCGCCGACAATCACCATTCCGCCGATTCCGCCGAGGAAAAGTTCCGCCGCACGCCCCATCGCCGCTTCATCATATTCCTGTAAATTTGCTGCCAAGATCACCAAAATAACGAGTGTATAAAGAACGGTTACGACTCCCATTGAAATAAAGATCGCACGCGGAATCGTCTTGACGGGATTGACAATTTCTCCGGCGGAAGCCGCGATTGCCGAGAAGCCGAAAAACGTAACAAAAACGAGTGCCGAGGTGCTGGCGATTTTGCCGAAATCGTTGCTGAATTTATCAACAATCATCTGCGGATCAACGCTTCCGATTCCACCGACAACCAGCCAGATCAGCAAAACAACCTTCACTGCCGTTACGATTATTTGAAAAGTTCCGCTTTCCTTCGTTCCTTTGACATTGAGCAAAGTCAGCAGGATCAAAGCGATTATTCCGACAATCGTTCCGTAACTCAGATGATAAACAAATTCGACAAAATAACTTGAAAAAGTGGCGAGGTAAAAACCGCACGATGAAGCATAACCGAGAAATAAAGCCCAACCGACCAGAAACGCCAGCGGTGCGGAAAAAGTTTTGCGGGCATATAAATAACCCTCGCCCGAATCGGGATAGATCGAAACGAATTCGCAATACGTCAGAGCCGTAAAAAGTGCGACAACTGCCGCCAGCACAAATGAAAGTATCGCCGCCGAACCGACATTTTGGATCGCCAATCCCGACAGCGAAAAAATTCCCGCCGCGATCATCGTTCCGACTCCGATTGCCAATGCCGAAATTAAACCCAGATCACGGCTTAATTCTGTTTCAATTTCTATATGTTTATTTTCTGCCACTTTTTAAGGACTCCTCAAATGTGTTTTTTAAAATAGAACTTGCTGCAAATAAACTAAGACCGATAAAACTGCGTGAAAGTAACACAAAAATTTATTCGCTTCAAACTAAACGGGGGCGGTTTTGAAAAAATCAATTATAAACCCTTATTTTTATTATGTCTTGTCGAGAGTTAAATTTCATCAGAGGCAGGAAAAAAAGCCTTTCATCAATCGTGATGAAAGGCTAAAAACCGGGGAGAGTTTTTTGGGGGAAAATTAAAATAAACCTGACGAGAACACTAAAAACCAACCTGCTATTGCCGTAAAAGCTATTAATGCTAATTCGTTTATATTCGTATTTGCCTCTTGTTTTTCCATCGCTCTGTAATCTCCGTTCAAATTCGTATAAAATATAAAATTGCTTGGTATAAAAATTGCTGACTTTTATTGTGCAGCTATTTATTAGACACAAATGTTTGATTTTTTTGCCGATTTTTTTTGTAAAATGCAATATTTTTTTGCAATGTGAGGATTTTTCGAGCGTGATACGTAATTCGCAATACGTTCTACGCTCAGAAAAACGAATCGCGTATTACGTAAAACGAATTACGAATTATGAACGATATTCAACCAATTTTAGACAGAGTTTTAGACGGTGAGCGTCTGAACGCCGAAGATTGCACGCGGCTTTTGGAATCGAATGATTTTGTCCGCATCGGACTTGCGGCGGACGAAATCCGTATGCGGAAAAATCCGAAAGATGTCGTAACGTATATTATTGACCGCAACATCAATTACACAAACGTCTGCAACGTCGTCTGCACATTTTGTGCGTTCTATCGTCGGCAGGGAAAACCGGATACTTATGTTCATTCGATTGAAGAAATCGAGAAAAGAATTGACGAAACAATTGAACTCGGCGGAACGGGCGTTTTGATGCAGGGCGGTTTGCATCCCGATTTTAATATCGAATGGTATGAAAATCTGCTCTCGACCTTGCACGAAAAATATCCTAAGTTTCAACTCCATTGTTTCTCACCGCCTGAAATTCACAACATCCATTTAATTTCGGGACTCGATTATGAAACGATTTTGCAGCGGTTAAAAGATGCCGGATTAAACTCGATGCCCGGCGGCGGCGGCGAAATTCTTGATGATGAAGTCCGCAAGCGTGTTTCAACCAAATGCACGACGCAGGAATGGCTTGACGTAATGCGTGCCGTCCACAAAGTCGGTTTAATTTCCACAGCAACAATGATGTTCGGCATCGGCGACAACATTTCACACCGCGTCAAACATCTGCAAAGAATCCGCGATGTCCAAGATGAAACAGGCGGCTTCACGGCATTTATCCCGTGGACTTTCCAACGCGAAAACACCGCACTCGGACGAAAAATAACCGAAGAACCAACCGGAATTGATTACTTAAAAATGCTTTCCGTTTCACGTCTATTCCTCGACAATATCCAACACATTCAATCTAGTTGGCTGACGCAAGGCTTACGTCTCGGACAAGCCGCCTTACGCTTCGGTGCGGACGATATGGGTTCGATTATGATCGAAGAAAACGTAGTTTCCGCCGCCGGTGCAAACACTCACGCCAACGAAAAAGAACTCCGCTACCAAATCCGCGAAGCCGGTTTCAAACCTCAGCAACGTGATATTTTATATAATTACGTTGACCGCGAAGATGTCAAAAAAGTTGATAAAAGCGACTCGATGAAACTGCGGGAATTAAGCGTCGCTTTTGCGGATTAAGAAAATATTTGCCACGAATTACTCGAATGAGATTTATAGCCTTTTCGTGTTTTATATCAAATACTATCTCTTGAACTGTCTTCTAATTGCTAAAAGAACAAGTGCAAATTGAGTTGTTATACCATTTATCATTTATCATTTATCATTTATCAATCGGCAAACTACTCAGTAAGTTGAGGTTATCAAAACGCTATTGCATAATTTATTATGGTAAATGGTATTATAACAATCACGGCAAAATACAAAGCAAATTGCGAAAGCAAATCATTTATTGGTTCAAAGAATCTTTCTTTTTGAAAAGTTACAATTAAAATAGTTTTCACGCTTCTATAAATTCAGATCACAAATTTTATTATGCTTTTTAACTTTATAAGATAAAGTGCTTGACAGATGAAATAACTTTGATGTATTTTTAATAAAGATGGCGACACTACATAAATTCAAACAAAAAGACAAAACGGTAACGGACGAACCGCCGAGTTTACACGGGCGGGCGATGGATAATCTCCAGTTTATACGGGAAACAATGCAGCGTTCGACGGAATTTACGGCAGTTCCGGGCTACGGCGGGATGTTGATGGGCGTAACGGCAGTTGGTGCAACGATAATTGCCAGTCAGCAAAATTGGCGTTTTTGGCTTGTTACGTGGCTTTTGGAGGCGTTTTTAGCTTTCGCCATCGGTTTGCTGACAATGTGGCAAAAATCGAAAACGGTTGAAACGCCTTTGACCTCAACGCCCGCCAGAAAGTTCGCCCGCGGATTTGCACCGCCGCTTGTTGCCGGAATTATTTTAACGGCGATGCTTTATTTCAACAGCCTTTTTGAATATCTGCCGACGACCTGGCTGACGCTTTACGGAACGGCGGTTGTTTCGGGCGGAGCATACTCGGTCAAAGCCGTGCCGATTATGGGTTGGCTTTTCATAATGTTCGGAGCAACGGCGATCTTTGTGCCGATAAACTACGGCAATTGGTTAATGGGAGCAGGTTTCGGCGGACTGCATATAATTTTCGGTTTGATAATCGCTAAGAATTACGGTGGTTAGTAAAGTGAAAAAGTGGAAAAGTGAAAAGGTGAAAAAGTTTTCGTCAAATCCCGATTTGATTGTGAATATTTCTTTTCTTATTTTCGCGTCCTTTCGCGTTTATTCGCGGGTGAAACATTAAATTATGGCAAAGAGCAATTTAGCATTAAAAACAGATAACGAAACGGAAGAAACTCCGCCGAAACCGCGAATTATCAAAGCGGAAAAGGCGGCGGA
>JBGTKR010000357.1:0-17300 GCA_041744535.1 Pyrinomonadaceae bacterium | reverse complement strand
TCGGCGGCATTTTTGAATTTTTGATGTTCGAGAAGTTGGTCAATTAATTCCTGCCGCGGGTCTTCGATCTCTTCTTCGCCTTCAACCGACGGTTCGTTTGGCAAAAGCATCCGCGATTTTATCTCGATCAAGGTCGCCGCCATCACCAGAAATTCCGCCGCCACCGCCACGTCGAATGTTTCCAGTAATTTTATATAACGCAAGTATTCATCGGTAATTTTTGCTATCGGAATATCAAAAATATTCGCTTCCTCACGCCTTATCAAATACAAAAGCAAATCGAGCGGACCGGCAAATTCGCCGAGCGTCAATTTCAATTCATCACGCGATTCGCGGACGATCTCCGCCTGCACGTTCTCAAAGTCGAATTCTAATTGTTCGGTTTGGTTTTCCATTTTAATTAGCCACAGAGAACTCCGAGAAACACAGAGGTTATTAAAAATTATTTAACCACAGATTAACGCAGATTTACACAGATAAATATACAGAATTTAGTTTTTACCAAAAAAAACTCTTTCTTCTCTCGGCGTTCTCTGTGGCTAAATTTTATTTCACAGTTCGGCAATAAATTATGTAGTCCAACACGGGCGGTTCAAAATTTTTCTCCCGCAAAATCGTTAAAATTTGTCCGCGGTGATTCATCGAATGAAAAAGCACGTGCGTTAGAATTTCACGAAAAGAGTTTTCCACCTGTTCGCCTTTACTTGTGTAATATCGGGCGATTTGTCCTAAGCCTGCGTCGTCGAATCTGTTTAGCAATTTCTCGTAAAGTCCGGCATTTTCCTTCGCTAAATTACTGCATTCTTCGATTGACAATTCCCGCCAGAAATCAAACCCCGTCGAATCTTTGCCGTAGAGTCTTTTGTAATATTCGCCTTCCGTCAGCAAAACGTGCGACAGATATTTAACCGCTTTTTCACATTTATTTTCCTTTAAACTTCTGACAACACAACGATTTGCCCAATCACTGTAAATAAAAAGTTCCCGTAAATGTTCAATCGTTTCCATTGCTTAAACGTGAAAATATGAAAAAAGATTATTTTGATAGTTTTACACTTACTTTTTTCACTTTTAACCTTTTACACTTTTCGACTTTAAATCTTCAAGCGAAACAAAATTCAAAGCATTTTCGTGGCACGCTTCCAGAAAAACCGACGGAGCGGCATTTTCTTCAAATGCTTCCCGCCAACGCATCGCACACAGACACCATTTATCGCCCGCTTTCAAACCCGGAAAATCAAACTCCGGGTGCGGCGTGATCAGATCATTTCCACGCGAGCGTGAATATTCGAGAAACTCATCCGTCATTTCCGAGCAGACAACGTGGCTTCCGACATCATTTGCTCCCGTGTGGCAAAATCCGTCACGATAAAATCCCGTCATCGGATCGGTGCAGCAGGATTTCAATTCGCCGCCCAAGACGTTTTTCGGCTTCGGTCTGTGTCCGTTTCCATTTGTAATACTCATAATTTTTTATGTGAGAAGTGAAAAGTTAGAAGTTAGAGGTTTTAACTTATCATTTCTAACTTCTCACCTTTCACTTCTCACTTTTCCCCCACCAATTCAAACGCTCTGTCAATCGGTCTTGCTAAAACAGCTTTGTCGCCGACCTCAACAATCGGACGTTCCAGCAAACTCGGATTTTCGACAATTAATTTAATTAATGTATCCGTATCGCTTTCTTCCGCAAGATTTAGCTCGTTGTAAATGTTCTCACGTTTCCGCAAAACCTGCGAAGGCGTGAGATTCGCTTTTTTCAGAAGTTTGCGGAGTTTGCCTTCCGTCAATCCATCGGTAAAATAATCAACCTGCTCAAATTCAAAGCCATTCTCACGGAAGGCTTTTGCTAACTTGCGGCAGGTTGATCAAGTAGGTTTTTCATAAACTGTAATTTTCTTTGCCATAATTTCTTATACTAGATCATACCACTAAGATGTATTTCGGTTAAACTTGGTTTTTCGTGCTTGATTAATCCCTGTAATATACGGAAAAAATGTGAGTATCATTGGTATTTTATCCAAAGCAAGTAGTATCGGATATTTCAGAATGAAATGAAATAATTTCAGGTTGAGATAATCAGCAAATTCAACTAAACAATAGAAGTAAAAAAAGGTTTTACAGATACATCTGCAAAACCTTTATAGAACAAAGTTTAAGTAATCGGGGTGAGAGGATTTGAACCTCCGACCTCTCCGTCCCGAACGGAACGCGCTACCAGGCTGCGCTACACCCCGAGAAGTCAATTTCAAAGTTTAATTTATTGTTCGCTGTGTAGTCAAACTGCTTGGTGATATAAAAATCAAATTTCCGCAGTTTGTTCTTCGATCTCTTCCTTTTTACCGAATTTGTGTTTTCCAAATTCAATCAATGGAGGCAAAATGGACAGAAAGACTACCACGATCACGACTTTTTCGATATGATTTTGGAGTTTTATGTTCAATGCTTGTTCGACGACTCCGCCGAGAAAATATCCGGCTAGAACCATACTGAAAATCCATAAAATTCCGCCCAATATACTAAAAGTTAAGTATTTCGCATAAGGCATACCGGATGCTCCGATGACGAGCGGTGCGAATGTGCGGACGATTGGAACGAAGCGGGCGAGAACGATTGTTTTTGCCCCGTATTTTTCAAAGAATTTGTTCGCTTTTTCAACGCGGGAAGGTTTGAAAATGAATGAATCTTCGCGTTTAAAAAGACCTTTTCCCATCATTCGTCCGGTCCAATATCCGGTGCTGTCGCCGATGATCGAACCGCTTAGAAATGCTGTTAAAACTAAAAAAACATTGAGCTTTTCGGGATAAGTTTTTGCCATCAAACCCGTTACAACAAGCAGCGAATCGCCCGGCAGAAAAAATCCGACAGCTAAACCGACCTCGGCGAAGATTATGAAAAACAAGCCGAAATAAACGTAAATTCCCAGTAAATCCAACAACCAATTTATAAGATTGTCCGGTTTGATAAAATCTAAAACTTGATAAATAAAATCCATATTATAAAAGTAAAAAGGTAAAAGTTAAAAATAAAACCAATAAATATTCTTAAAATTCAAATCAATTATTTGTATACAAACTCTGCCTGCTGCTGCAACTGCCAACTGCTTGCTGTTTAATCCTGCCAAGCGTGTTCACCGATGAGCGGAACGAAGGCACATTTGCCGAAGTCTTCGGTCTGAAAACCGTCTTTTGTATGCGTAACTCTTATCAATTTTTGCGATTTTGTATCTTCACCGATGGGAATAACCAATTTTCCACCGACGGCTAATTGGTCTATTAATGGATGCGGCAGAAAAGGACTTCCCGCCGCAACTAAAATTCCGTCAAAAGGGGCATAAATTTCCCAGCCGTTCGTGCCGTCGCCGCATTTTAAAGTTACATTTGGAATATTGAATCGTTCGAGTTTTTCCCAAGTTTCATCGGCAAGTTTTTCAACTCTTTCGATTGAGAAAACTCTGTCTGCCAGTTCCGCTAAAATAACCGTTTGATAACCCGAACCCGCACCGATCTCCAGAATTTTGTCATTTGGAGAAATTTCGAGCAGTTCCGTCATTTTGGCAACGATATAAGGCTGCGAAATGGTCTGGTTTTTGGCAATCGGGAGAGCGTTATCTTTATACGCTTGAAATTTTATCGCTTCGGGAACAAACAAATGACGCGGAACTCGCTGCATAACTTCGAGAATTCTTTCATCTTTTATTTTGTAATATTCGCGTAAATGCTTAACCATACGTTCACGCGGAAATTGATAATCATCTATCATCTTGAGTCTTAAATTTTGAATCTTAAATCTTGGATCAACTTTCCCAAGACTTTAATTTCTCAATTACTGCGTGATTGGTCAAATCGCTACGCATCGGCGTAACCGAAACAAAGCCTTCGTCAATCGCTTCAAAATCCGTTCCGCCTTCCGCGTGAAAACCGCTTCTGACCTCACCGATCCAGTAATAATTTTTTCCTCGCGGATCAATGTGTTCGGAGATTACGGGACGTGCATTTTTGAAACCTTGTTTGGTTATACGAATTCCTTTTGCAACGCCTTTCGGAATATTGATGTTCAAAAGCGTTCCATCCGGCAGACCTTCTTTTAATGCCTTTGCCGTCATTTCCTTGGCAATTTTTGCCGATTCCGCAAAATCGTGATTACGATTGACAACCAGACTAAACGCCAAACCCGGAACTCCCAAAATCGTCGCTTCTAAAGCTCCTGCGATAGTTCCCGAATAAGTTGCATCATCGCCCAGATTCGCCCCGTGATTGATGCCCGAAGCACAAATATGCGGTTTTTCATCTTCCGGCAAAATCTGGTTTAACGCAAGCGTTATACAATCCGTCGGCGTTCCGTCAACCGTCCAATGTCTTTCGTCAATCCGCCGAATTCGCAAAGGTCTTGAAAGCGTCAAGCTGTGCGATGCTCCGCTCATTTCCGAAGCCGGAGCGACACCATAAACATCGCCGATCTCCTTCAAAGCGTTTTCCAAAGCAATAATGCCGTCCGAATGATAGCCGTCGTCATTTGTTATTAAAATTCTTGGGTTTTCCGACATATAAAATGAAAATAATGCGTGATGTGCTTTCGATATTTATCAAAGAACTTCACGCATTATGTCTTAAAAAATGTTAAAAAATTATCTGTTGTTAGTCGGGCGATTATAATTACGCATACGGCGTTTCTTATTACGCTTGCGTGCATTCGCCGACTTGAGTTTCGCCTTCTGTCCGGGCGGAATAAAATGCTGATGCTTCTTATAATCCTTAATGATTTCTTCCGTCATCACCTTCCGCTTAAAACGTCGAAGTGCGTTCTCGATATTCTCGTTATTGTTTAATTCGATGTAAGCCAACCTGTATCACTCTCCTCTATGCTCAAAATTGCAAATCCCATTCGCAAGAGCAAACAATTATTAAACTATTTTTATTAATCAAAATCAAGTTGGTAATGCTTTTTGTCTTTAGCTTTTTCGCAAAAGGCAATTGGAGGAATTAGCTTAAAACCGAATTACTTATATTGCTGAAAACTTCAACTTTCTTAGTTTCTATCATTAGTTAATCATTTTTCTTAAACTTTAAATAAGCTTGATAATACCGCTCAGATTCTGCCTGAGTCATTTCACCCCAAAAAAAAATGTTTGTCCAACTCGGATATGCCGAATCAAGCGAAATAAGGAAGTCAACAAATTTCATTAGTTCAGCCTCCGACATTTTAACTTTGTAACGCTTCTCAAGTGTATCTTCAATCAAGCCGTCTTTTACAGTTCGTCCCTTTAGTCCCTTCAGAAAAGTTGTTAGAAGGTTACTACGTCCATCATACTCTTCGGGATTGATCTTAGCTTTATGCCGTCGTTCGATGGCTTGTTCGAGAGCCTGTATCGCCAGTCGCCCGGTTTCGGTGGAGCGTATTCGAAATTCGGCATTGTCAACATTATCCAGATACATCGCAGCCGTAAACATCCGAGTATTATTTCTTTCCTTACATTCTCGAATGTTCGGATCATATTCATTCAAATACTTAATTGCCTTAGGTAAAATCTTGATTCCGTCTTTAATAATCTCGAGGTGCAGGAGATCATAGTTATCATCGTTGTCCCAAGGTGCGTGAAACATTTGCTCCAGCACCATTTGATCTATTTTTTCTTCAGGTGACATTACTAAAATTTCAGCTTTGGACTTATGCTCAAATGATGGATTTTCGCAAACCGATGATTGAGTAAAAACCTTGCAACTACTCATCACAATGATTAAAAATATAGGAATTAAATTCTTCATAGTTAGACCTACCTAACAAAAAATGATTTAGTTGAATACCAATGTTTCAATCTATCACAAAAACGTGAAGCTGAAATCAACCTTTTGGATTTAAAACAAAATATCCTGCAAATTCTTTGAAATTTACAGGATATAATTAGGTTTTAATTATAGAGAGTATTTAGATTACTTCTTACGCTCGATTCCGCCGATTTGGACGAGGCTTTCGCCCTTGATGTTGTTTTTCTCCATAATCATTTGGTTGTAGAGTTTTTTCATCTGCTGCATTTCTTCGGCGGCGGTTTTTGGTCCTTCCATTTCCGGTTTGTCGGGACGCTGTAAATCAGTGGCGTTTAACTTTAAGTTGTGTTTATCACTTACTAAAGCTACTTCTTTGTCGCGTGCAAAAACTTCGTGGCGACCGTGTTCTTTATACCATTGAGCGACGGTTGCATTTTGGTGCATATGCTCGATGATGTTTCTCCAACCGATTCCCGTATTATATGCACAGAAGGAAATTTCGCCTTCCTGCGTTCCGTAAGGAATGATACACATTTCGGTTCTGCGGAAATCGTAGTTGAAAAGGTCTTGAAACCACATTCCGGCGATAAACAAGAAATTCCACGGGTCTTGACGGCGTTTTTCGATGTCTTCGGCAGTTCTTGTGCCGTCAACTTTACCGTAATCTTTACCCGACAAACCGAATGATTTATCGAATTTCTTGAAGATTCCGCCGAGTGTCAAACTTTTTGGAGCTCCGTAAGGATTATAATTTTTAAGCAGTGCCAATCCCATCATCATATTTGAGAACCATTTTCCGCGAGCCGTGTCGGTGATATGTTTCATATCTTCGACGAGTCCCGGAATGTTCAGAAACTCAGGCACGGGAGCCATTTCCTTGTTTTCTTTGTTAATCATTACCGCAGTTCCGACACCGCAATTCGGGTGGCAGCCGCAGGAAACTTGTCCCCATTCGGCTTCCGCACCGTGAACGAGATCGGCAAAGTCTGCGAACGCTCCCATTAATGAAAGCGGGAACCAATCGCGTGTCGGTTCTGTAATTCCAACTTGCTTTTGCACGTCTTGGGCAAGATGCGAAAGTGTATAACGCTGCTGCAAGCGGCGTTTTTCGGTGATATGTTCGTCGCGTCCTGTGAATGAAACGGGTTGAAATGACACAAATGAGATTTTCTTCGGATTGTCCAAAGCAAACCGAATGATCGAACCGACTTGGTCGTTATTGATGCCGTTGACGAGAGTTGTAACCAATACAATATCAACGCCTGCTTCGTGCAAGTTGTTGATTGCTCTTAATTTAACATCAAAAAGGTTTCCGACCTGTCTGTGCGAGTTAGCGTCGTTGCCGATTCCGTCAAACTGCAAATAAACAAATCTTAACCCCGCCTCAGCAGTTTCACGACAGAATTCTTTCGACTTAGCGAATTCAATTCCGTTGGTTGCTGCTTGAACTGAGTTATAACCGACTTTACGTGCATAACGGATTGACTCCAAGAAATGCGGGGAAAGCGTCGGCTCTCCGCCCGAATACTGAACTGACATCTGACGACGCGGTTTGATCGAAATCGCATTGTCAAGAATTTCTTTCACGTCTTCCATCGAAAGTTCGTGAACGAATCCGACCTGATTTGCGTCCATAAAACAAGGATCGCACATCATATTGCAGCGGTTTGTCAGATCAACCGTCAAAACCGCTCCACGTCCGTATTTAATGGTTGACGAACCGTGGTTATGTAATTCTTCGTCATTATGTGAACGAATATCACGACCGGGAAAATTGTTCTCGATGTGTGTCAAAAACTTCGAGTCAATCGCCATCAAATCTTCAAAATGTCCGTGTTTCGGGCAATCTTTAACCATCCAAATTTCGCCATCACGTTCAATAATCTCGGCTTTAATCTCACCGACTTTCTCGTTCACCAAAATCGCTACGTCTTTTTCACCGCTTAAAATTTCTTCACGTGCTTCGATAACGCAGTTGGGACAAAGCGAATCTGTCTTTCTTGGAAATCCAAGCGTCGGCTTTGTTTTTTGCCACGATTTCAAAAGCGGTTTATCCGACCACTTAGGAATAAATGATTCGTTGGGCTTATATTGATTGACCGAGCGTATAGCACCAAAAGCTCCTTTGGCGATATATGTCAATCCTTTTTCAAAATGTTTAATCGGTCGCATATTTTGTATTCTCCAGTAAATAAAACATAAATAAATATTTTTTATAATTAACACTTGTTTTTCATACACATATTAACCTGCTGATATATTTCGCAAATTATCTCTAAACTGAATATATAAATTGAGTTGTGCAGAAAAACACTATTGAGTTATCAAACTATAATTAATTGCAATCCCTATGCCATTCGATATATAGAAGTAAATTGTTGTAATGATTACATTTACATAGATTTACATATAAAAGCAATGATCTATCTGTGTGTTTTAAAGACACATTTATTGCTGAAATTGTATAATTAGTCAAAACGACACAGGAAGAAAGGATTAAATTTTTGAATTAGTCAATACCCGACACGAGTATGAATTTAACAAATGTATGTTTAAGCGTTGGCTTAAATTTTTTTCACAGTTTAAGCAAGACTATATTTCTATCAAATAGTGTTTGCGGGCAGAATATAAAATTTTTTAAACATGTTGGAATAGTGTTCACTAAATGTTCACCTTTAAGCAAGTGTTTGAGTAATCACTTGAACAAATTAATGTAAGTCATTGTAAACTAAAGACTTGACTGTTAAATAAAATTACTTTACATCAAAGAATTTATTGTGTTAGATTTACATCACCTTAAAAGGCACAAACACAAAAAGTTAATAAAAACCAAGAAATCGAAACAAAAAATTACTTACCGGATTATTTCGATTCAAAAAGAAATTCAGGTTCAAAAAAAAGTATTTTAACTGATATATGAAAATACGCTTTGGAACATCAGGTTGGAGAGCAATTATAGCTGATGAATTCACTTTTGACAAAGTAAAACTCGTTACAGAATCAATCTGCAGTTATTTGAAAGAAAGTTCAGGTGAAAAACAACAAACATTAGTTGTCGGACACGATTCGCGGTTTATGGGAGAGAATTTCTCCAAAGCCGCCGCCGAGATCGCAAAGAAAAAAGGTTTTAGAGTTTTGCTTTGCGAAAACCCGACACCGACACCGACAATTTCGCATACGATCAGACATAACAAAGCAGCTGGCGGAATGAATTTTACGGCTTCGCACAATCCACCGGAATATCAGGGAATTAAATTTTCAACCGCCGACGGAGCTCCGGCATTACCGGAAATTACGAAGCAGATTGAAAAACTTATTGAAAACACGCCGCAAGTTGAAGACGCAGACGGCGGCGAAATAGAAAATTTTGATGCACGTCCCGATTATCTGGACGATTTGAAAACTAAAATTGACTTTGACCAAATAGCCAAGGCAAACGGCAAATATGCTTACGATGCACTTTGGGGAACAGGTCGCGGATATTTAGATAAATCATTACGCGACATAGGTTTAGAGGTTGAAACACTCCACGATTGGCGGGACGTAACATTTGAAGGAATGTCGCCCGAACCGGGAGAGAAACAACTTCAGGGACTTATTAAAAAGGTCAAAGAAGAAAATTTGACACTCGGACTTTCAACCGACGGCGACGGCGACAGATTCGGCGTAGTTGATTCCAACGGAGAAATGATCTCGCCCAATCAATTGATAATAATTTTATCGGATTACTTGATCGAAAGCCGTGGTTGGAAAAAAGGAATTGCACGCTCCGTAGCGACGACGAACTTGGTTGACAGAGTTGCCGAATATCACGGAGTAGAACTTTACGAAACGCCGGTCGGCTTCAAATTCATCGGCGAATTGATAAACAAAGACAAAATAGTTTTAGGCGGAGAAGAATCCGCCGGTCTTTCAATCAGAGGGCATTATCCCGAAAAAGACGGTATCTTAGCTTGTCTTTTAGCGGCAGAAGCAGTTGCCGCACGCGGAAAAAGTTTAACCGAACAGTTAAGCGAACTAACAAGCCGCATCGGAAACCTCGAATCAGGTCGAATCGGAGTCCGTCTGACTGATGAAATTGCCCGAAACTTACAGGAAATCCTGTCCCGCGATCCCGATAAGATCGGTGATCGTAAGATTGAAAATATAAATCGTATAGATGGCGTGAAATTTACCTTCGCCGATGGTTCCTGGATGCTTATGCGTCCGTCCGGGACTGAGCCGTTAGTTAGAATTTACGCTGAAACCGAAAATAAACGAGACTTGGAGGTGCTGCTTGAACAAGGTCGCAATTACTTACTGGGATAATATATCAACTGTTGCAATGGCGAAAAAAAAACGCCCGAAAACACTTTCAAGGAGTAAAGCTAATAATAAAACTCCCGATTGGTTTATTTTTACAATCACCGTTTTAATTACATTTATGTTATGTTTGGCAATAAACTTTCGTGCATTTTCCGATTTGCGGAGCGAATCAGCCGAATATCAACAACTGAATGCAAACATCGAAACTTTGACAACCGAAAATCTTCTTCTGCAAGAAGAAATACAGAATCTAAAACACGACCCGCGAACGATCGAACGTGAAGCACGAAAGATCGGAATGAGTCGTTCAAATGAAAAAATCCTTGTGCCGACAGTCGAATAATATGCGGAGAATTTGACTTTTAGCACACATAACCTGCCCAATTTAATCCGCCTTTTGCCTATCACTCCGCTTTGCCTACAGTAGAAATACCTTCCGCCAAATTCAAGCGGTTTATGTTTCCCGAACATAAACCGCACTTCCTTTTTTAAAGCAGATTTCAGATTTCAGATTTCAGATTCGTTCAATTACAATTTAAACAATGAGCGATTACAGACTTTTCTATTCACCCGACTATTATGCAGAAATCGGCGAAGATCACGTTTTTCCGATCAAAAAATTTGAACTCGCACGTAATATTCTGTTGAATGAAGGAACTCTAACTGAAAGTGAGATTTACAAACCCGAATCTGCCGAAACTGAAGATTTACTGCTTATTCACACGGAAGATTACGTTACAAGACTGACTAACGGAACTTTGACAAAAAGCGAAGTTCGACGGCTTGGTTTGCCTTGGTCGGAGTCGCTTGTTCGCCGTTCTTTTTTGGCGGTTTCGGGAACGATCAATGCAAGCCGGACGGCATTGAAAAACAAAAAGGTTTCGTCAAATCTCGCGGGCGGAACGCATCACGCATTTGCCGACAGGGGCGAAGGTTTTTGTGTGCTGAATGATGTCGCTGTTGCAATTAAAGTTTTGCAGCAGGAACAAAAAGCCGAACGATTTTTAATCATTGACTGCGATGTTCATCAGGGAAACGGCACGGCTTTTATTTTCAAAAATGACGAGGAAGTTTTCACATTCTCGATGCACGGAGCGAAAAACTTTCCGCTTCACAAAGAAACTTCAAACCTCGACATCGAACTTGCCGACGGAACAGGCGACAAGGAATTTCACGACATCTTAAATGAAGCACTTCATCGAATAGTTCAGCACGATCCCGATATGATTTTCTACCTCGGCGGTGCTGACCCTTTTGAAAAAGATAAACTCGGCAGATTATCTCTGACGATGGAAGGCTTAAAAAAGCGTGATGAAATAGTTTTGGAATTCGCAAAATCTGAGGATATTCCAATCGTAACGGTGATGAGCGGAGGTTATGCAAAGGATATAAACGATACGGTAGAAATTCACTGTAATACGATTCGTGCAGTTAAGAAGATTTTTTACGGAGTTGAAAGGAAAAAATTTCAAATAGCCAATAACCAAAATTAAGAGGATTACGATTTTATGATTTGAGTTTCTTTGGGACAGTTTCTACTCTTTAACATAGCAGTCAAATGTTTCAAAAAAAAATTTATAGGAATTAAATGAAAATTATTGTAATCGGAAGCGGATTCGGCGGACTTTCTGCTGCCATACGTCTGCAGGCACAAGGGCATCAGGTAACGATTGTCGAAAAACGCGACAAGATCGGCGGGCGGGCTTATGTTTATGAGCAAGACGGATTCAAGTTCGACGGCGGTCCGACGATCATTACTGCACCGTGGCTGATTGATGAATTATTTACGCTTGCGGGGAAAGAAACTAATGATTACGTCAAACTTGTCAAAATTGATCCGTTCTATAACATTCGTTGGGCAGACGGGACGGTTTTTAATTACAATGACAACAAAGATAATCTTCACCAGCAAATTGTCAAGATAAACCCTGCTGATCTAAACGGTTACAAGAAATTTAAAGAAGAATTAAGCGAAATTTACAAAGTCGGCTTTGAACTGATTGACCGACCTTTTACGAGCGTTTGGGATATGGCGAAGGTCATTCCGCAGATGATAAAACTTCGTTCGGATCGTTCGGTTTATCAATTTGCGTCAAAATTTTTCAAAGACGAAAAACTGCGTGAAGCGTTTAGTTTTCATCCGCTTTTAATTGGCGGAAATCCTTTTACGGCAACTTCGATCTATGCGATGATTCACGAACTCGAACAAAAGTTCGGCGTTTGGTATGCGATGGGCGGAACGGGTGCTTTGGTGCAGGCACTCGGAAATCTTTTTGTGGACATCGGCGGCGAAATTTTTCTTGAAGCAGAAGTTGAAAAGATTTTAGTTGATGAAAATTCAGCAAAAGCAACGGGCGTAAAAATGAAAACAGGCGAAACTCTCGAAGCCGATACGATTGTTGCAAATTCCGATGTCGGTTGGACATATTTGAATTTGATAGATCAAAAACATCGAAAAAAATATACCGATAAAAAAGTAAAATCAATGACCTATTCGATGTCGCTTTTTGTAATTTACTTCGGCACGAATAAAAAGTTTGAAAACATCGCTCATCACGAAATTTTACTCGGCAAAAGATACAAAGGTTTGCTTGATGAGATTTTCGTTGACAAAACTCTCGCCGAAGATTTTTCGCTCTATTTACATCGTCCGACGGCGACTGATCCAACGCTTGCTCCCGAAGGCTGCGATTGCTGGTATGTGCTTTCGCCCGTTCCTCATCTGGGAGCGAAAATTGATTGGAAAACAGAGGGAGAACCGTATAAACAAAGGATTTACGAGTATCTGGAAAAACATTATATGCCGAATTTGCGTGAGCATATAATTTCCGAATATTATATTGATCCGCTTCATTTTGAGGGAACTTTGAATAGTTATCTCGGCTCGGCATTTTCGGTTGAACCGACGCTTTTGCAATCGGCTTGGCTTCGGCCGCATAATTTGAGCGAAGATATTCCAAATCTGTATTTCGTCGGTGCGGGAACACATCCCGGAGCGGGACTTCCGGGCGTGATGAGTTCGGGGAAGATCGTCGGAAATATGATCAAACAGTCAGCAGTTAGCAGTTAGCAGTCAGCAATTTGTTCTTTCTTCAATGGAACTAAATATGTTAGTCTTTGCTATGGATAGTGCGGACAGCATTAAACTCTGGTTTAAAACTGCTGACTGCTGACTGCTGACTGCTAACTGATTTATGTGGTATTGGACAAAAGTTTTATTTTTTATATTGGTTGGAGCAATCGCCGTTTGGCTGGCGTTTGAGTATTTTACTTTTCCGAATATTTCAAAACTTCGCAACGAAAACCCGACGACGACTTCTTTGGTTGAATACCGGATTTCCGAAACTCAAGCCGAAGGTAAAACGCCGACGAAAAATATGTATTGGCAGCCGATTGAACTTATTTCGCCGAATTTGCAAAGGGCGGTTTTGGCGGGCGAAGATGCACGGTTTTTTGAACACGACGGATTTGATTGGGACGCGATCAACAAGGCTTGGGACGAAGCGAAAAAAGAAGGCGAAAAAGAAGCGAAAAAGGAAGGCGATTTTAACCCGGACGATTGGATTCCGCCGATGCCGAAATTTAAACGCGGGGCTTCGACGATCACGCAGCAATTGGCTAAAAATCTTTATTTATCGGAAGAACGCTCATTTTTAAGAAAGGGAAGAGAAGCCGCGATCACGTATTTTCTGGAAAAAGAACTGAGTAAAAAAAGGATTCTGGAAATTTATTTAAATGTGATCGAATGGGGCGACGGGATTTACGGTGCGGAAGCCGCTTCGCGTTATTATTTCAAAAAATCCGCCTCGAACCTAACACCAGCCGAAGCCGCATATCTCTCGGCAATGATTCCGAGTCCGCTCAATGTTTTCAATCCGAAGAAAAATCCGAAGCGTGTGCGTAGCCGTCAGCGAATAATTCAAAGAGGAATGAAGTATGTGAAATTAGCATACTGAAATCAATGGATAGTGGAAAATTGAAGAAATAACGTAAAAAAGGTGAGCTAATTTAGCTCACCTTTTTTACGTTTAAAAGATTTGTTATTAATCTCTGATTTCATTCGGTTGCGGCGGCAGGAAACGTCTGGGATTTATCGGTTTACCATCGAGACGTAATTCATAATGCAGATGCGGTCCGGTCGAGCGTCCGGTTGAACCGATCAAGCCCATCAGCTGACCTCTCTGGATCAAATCGCCTTGGTTTACCTCGATTCTGGAAAGATGTCCGTAGCGGGTTGTTAAACCGTTGCCGTGGTCGAGTTCGATCATATAACCGTATCCGCCTTGCCAGCCGGCTTTTTTAACCCTTCCGTTTGCCGGAGCAACGATCATATCGCCTCTGTTGCCGTCAATATCCATTCCGGCGTGGAATTCATAGGAACGTCCGCCGAAGGGATTACGGCGAAAACCGTATTCGTTATTGATTTTTCCGAGATGAGACCAAATTGTCGGCAGAAATTTCGAGTTGGTATTTTCCTCAATGTTTTGCAGTCTTTTTTCTAACGTGCCTTCCTCCGAACCGGAGCTGTCGGATAACAATTTATATTCACCGGATGTCGGTCCGCCGCTGTTGATCGAATAGTCGTCGGAACTTTCCGGGCGGTCGTAATTGAAGCGTTGTAATTGGTCTATCGGGGATTCTTCAAATTGTTTGACTTTTTGGGTTGTCAGGGAATTATCGGTTTCCGATGATGCCAAAACATTGGAATCATCGTTGAATAATCCGAAAATGCTGAACGATGCAAGTCCGATACATAAAATCAAACTTACGGCGGATGAATGTAATAATTTTTTTGAAATTTCTAATCTGCGAATATAAATTTTTTCCTTCGTCGTATGCGATAAAAGAAATGTATAATTACTGGTATTATTTTTTTGCATTAGTTGTTATGAATATTGTTCCTTATTAATTTTATTTCACACAAAATAGTATCCAACATCGTTATATCCAACATTACGAAAACGCAAATTTCCGAAATATAAGAGAATGTCTTAAATTAGTAAGGATTAAATTTATTAACTTACAGGGTTACTATTAATTGAATTATAAAAACCTAACATAAAACATCAGTTAAATCAAATCGCAAAGAAATTTAATTGATGATTAAATGTTGTTCAGAGATTTTAGATTTATATTACTCTTTTTTATTACGGTTTGAACTCCAAGTTCGTAAGATCAACATTCCTACGAACAAGAAAATTGCGGCAAAACCTAAGAATATTACAATTTTGATGGCAAATGTCAGGAAGCCTATAAAAGCAATAATTTGTTTTAATAATGTAAGTATCAAAGCAAGTATTGCAAAGATCGTTCCCCAACCGCTTTCGCTCTGAAGGGCAAATCCCGAACCGAAATCGGGATTAATAAGTAATGTAACCATTAAAACCGCTAATGCTGAAATTACAAAGATACCGCTCCATTTTCCTGCGGCTTTTAACCAATTTGGCATAATACTAAAACCTCTCATAACATTTATTCTACCACAGGACGACTGCCTTTATAAAAACACTTAATGCCGTCCGGTTTCCATAATAGCAAAATAAGGCAAAACTAAAAAGTAAAAAGGCAAAAGTAAAAATCGCTGAACATCACAATTTCTGCTGATAAACCTGCAATTGACTTACTGCCGACTGCTGCTGCCGACTGATGCTGCCTTTATCTCTCTTTCCAACCTTTTGCACGAACTTTTGTCGGATATTCATCCAAAACATCAAAATCGTTAGTTTCAAAACTACTTCCATCTATTCTGTTTACAATGCTTGGAGAATTATTTTCAGAGCTGAAATCATTCCGATTTTTTTGTATATTTCTGCCGTTAAAAATAAAATCCCTGAGCAGATATGCTCCTAAACCGATCAAAATAGCGGGGAGAAGAAATCTCATCAGAAACTGTATGTCGAAAAATATTTGCAGTAAAAATGAAATTCCGATGACCGATGAAACAATTCCCCAGAGTTTGGCGTTGCCGGAAAATCTTTGAACGATCAAATCTTCGGCATCATCGGTGGTTACTCCGGCACGAATCAACTGGGCGGTTCGCCACGAATCGAGTGCGGCAAAAAGCCACATTCCCAAAAAACCGAGAACAAATATCGCCGTGCCGCCGGTTAAAATAGCCATTTGAAACAGACCGACAAACAGCACGAAATAAACCAGAGCTTTAGTTGTCTGCCCGTTGTAAGCCGCTCCGAGTCCGGGACAGATAAATGATAGAAGCGTGGCGATAACGGGAGAAGTTTGTTTTTTAATGATCGGAACAAAAAACGCCTGATGCTTATTTCGCAGAAGTTCAACGCCCGCGACGATGCAGTCCTGACAAAAAGGAAAACCTTTAATGCGGTGGTCGCAAGCCGGACACAGAGATTTTCCGCACCCGTTGCAATTTACCGTCGCTGTATTTTGAATATGATAACTACAATTCATTTTTACTTTCTCTCTCTGACCGCCATATTTTCTTTTACAATATCTGCACCTTGCTGATAGGTTTGTCCGGCGAGTTCAAAACTTTTCTGATACATTCCGCCGAAATTTCCCGTCGGAGCGGTCTGGCTGAACATCAGAACGGCAAACAAGATCATCATTGCGACGGGAGCGAGTTGCGGAACAGTAATCGGCAAACTTATCCCGCGAATCCATTCCTTAGCTTGTCCAACCCACGTTGCTTTTACCTTTTCGACTTCCGCCGTTCCAATCGTCGCCTGCAGAATTTTTGAATTCAGACCTTCGGGGACGGGGAGTTCTTCCATCTTATATGTATAGCAAGCGGCAATCGAGCGGACGACTTCGCCCGGTAAGTCCGTGCATTTTTCGCAGAGAACGGCGTGGCGTTCCCATCGGTGAAAAACGGGTGCGGGCAAAAATCCGTCGAGATAATCTGTTAAATGTTCTTCAAAATCTTCGCAGGGCATCGCCGTTTCCGGCATCGTCATAGTGAGAATGCGTGCTTCCAAACTTGTCAGAGAGGCTTGCGGAGCGGAAATTTCGCGGCAAATCTCAAGAGCGTCCTTTACTTCATTTAAGAGCGTATGGCACAAAGGGCATTTCAAAGCGTGTTCAGCCATCGCTTTATATGTTGGTCTTTCCAAAGTTTTATCGAGATAGTCCGTCAGACTTTCTTCAAACCCGGAACAACCGATTATTTTTTCAGCTTGAAATTTCATAACAAAATAACCTCTTTTTTTATGACTCAATCCTTTTCCAATTCTCTCAGTAATAAGATTTTTTTCATTTTAG
>JBGTKR010000356.1:0-1808 GCA_041744535.1 Pyrinomonadaceae bacterium | reverse complement strand
CGCAGGTATGCAAGATGCCTTGAAATCTTCGGCTGACCTTCATCCAATGCTTCGGTAAAAAAGCAAACACAAATCTCATCTTCCCGCATCAGATTCAAAAGCCGCAGACGGGTTTGGTCGGACAAAGCCATATACAAATTTTCCATTTCCGAAATATTCATTTCGCTGTTCATATTTTTATCTTACCAAAATTATTCGTTCTTGTCTTGACTTTATATTTGATCGGGAATATATTCGCTCTAACGTATATGTTTAAGCGTATATGAAATTAATGTATGGGTAAAAATTATGAAAACACACATCTCGTTAAATGTAACAAATGTTGAGAAAAGTATTGAGTTTTACAAAAAAATGTTAGGCGTTGAACCTGTAAAAATCAAATCTGATTATGCAAAATTTGATATTGCCGATCCACCTTTGAATCTGACTATGAATCAAAATAAAGTTAAAAGTGGCGGTTCACTTTCGCACCTTGGCGTTCAAGTCGAATCAAGCGAAGCAGTTGAATTGATGAGTAAGCGTTGGCAGGAAAACGGTTTATTGACGCTTGATGAAATGGGAACGGAATGCTGCTACGCCTTGCAGGACAAGGTTTGGGCTTCCGATCCCGACGGAAACAGTTGGGAGGTTTTTACTGTTTTGGGTGATGTCGAAAGTAAAAATAATGAATCTTCGACTTGCTGCACACCTCTGCCCGAAAAAGTTAGCATTAAAAGTTCGCAAATATCTAAAAGTTGTTGTTAAATAATTCGTATGAGCGACGACAATAAATCAATTTTTACAAAAGCGGTTCACGCGGGCGAAGATACGAGCGAACATCACGGGGCATTGTCCGTTCCGATCTATAATGCCTCGACTTATGCGTTTGAAAATGCAGATGAAGGAAAGGCGATTCATAATTACGAAAAACCCGGATATTTTTACGGGCGGCTTGGAAATCCGACGCAGCAAGCATTAGAAAAAGCCGTTGCCGAACTTGAAAACGGCGAAGCGGCGATTGCTTTTGCATCAGGAATGGCGGCGGTTTCGGCGGCGGTTTTGAGTCTTGTCAAAACGGGTGAACATATCGTCGCACTCGATTCGATGTATTCGACAAGTTCGATATTTTTTCAACATATTTCGGAAACTCTGGGAATAGATATTTCATATATTGATGCCACAGAGGCGGAAAATTATAAAAATGCGATTCGCCCCGAAACCCGTATGTTTTGGATCGAAACTCCTTCAAATCCGCGTTTAAACATTACGGATATTTCCGCAGTCGTGGAGATCGCTAAAGGTAAGAATATTTTGACTATTGCCGATAATACATTTGCTTCGCCGTTTAATCAAAATCCGATTGATTTCGGTGTTGATGTTGTAATGCACTCGGCGACAAAATATCTCGGCGGACACAGCGATCTTTCATCAGGTGTCTTGGTTGGAAGCAACGAGTTAATTGAACAAATTTATAAAAAAGGTGTGAAATTATTCGGCGGCGGAATCGCTCCGCAAGTCGCTTGGCTGGTTTTGCGTGGAATCAAGACCTTGGCACTGCGTATGGAAAGACACAATAAAAACGCATACGCCATAGCGAATATGTTACGAGAGCATCCGAAAGTAAAAGCTGTTTTTTATCCAAACTTGGAAATTCACAAAAACTACGAGATCGCTAAAATGCAAATGAGAGGTTTTGGTGGAATGGTTTCATTTGATGTCGGCGGAATCGAGGAAGGAAAGACTTTTATAAATAGTGTAGAAATTTGTTCTATCGCAACATCGCTCGGCGGAGTCGAATCTATTGTTCAGCATTCCGCTTCGATGACGCA
>JBGTKR010000355.1:0-10495 GCA_041744535.1 Pyrinomonadaceae bacterium | reverse complement strand
AGAATTCCCGCAACAGTCGGCAGAAATGCGTCCTTTGTGCCGACTGCCAAAAGCAAATCCTTTTGCAGAAAATTTTTTGTTTCGTATCCGTTCTTACCCGTCAAATCCTTTTCAAATCCGCCCGCAAAACTCCACACGAGCGAATCGTCAAAGTCATTTTCGCTCAAACCTTCAAGCGGAATATTTTCATAATAGAGCGGACGGTTTTCATCAATCAAAGCGGAGAGTTCTTCGCGTGTCGCCTCGCGTTTTTCATCGCCGATCCGCAGGTAAAACTTTCCCTGTCCGGTGCGATACGGACGCTGTTTTCCTTCAACATCCAGGGCAATAATCCGCCGTCCGTCGTCAAAAGCGATGGTATCGAGATACGGCATGAGCGGCGGAAAAATCTCCTCGCGGCAGATTTTTATCAGTTCGTCCTGCGTGCTTTCGGGATTTCTCAGCCCCTCGACGCGAAGCTGATCGGTTACGCCGAAGATCATCGTTCCGCCCGCCGTATTTGCTAAAGCAACGATCTCCTGTGCGATTCTTTCGGGGTTTGAAAGTTTTAATTTTAGTTCGAGATATGTGTCCTCACCGCCGCGAATCAGACGTATGAGTTCCGACCGATTCGTGATCGGTGCGGGTTGGTTGGTGATATATTCTTGAAAAGAACGCTCTGAGTTCGATGTATAACGTCCGCTGTTGCGAAATTTTTTTCGTGCCATTTTTTATGAGAGTTATTTTCTATTGACGGAACTCTCTAAAATCCGCCCGAATGCGTTTATAAAAAATCCGCATTACTGGATTAAAATAACTTTTCTACATATTATTGAAACATTGATGAGCGAAAAAGTAAAAAGAATCTTTTGGCAATAAAAGTTTTTATCGTGATATAATTTAATTCTTTTCGAGTTTTAATGGACAAAAAATAATCGTGGAAACGGAAATTATTACAGCTTATATAAGTCTCGGATCAAATCTGGGCGACAGAGCGGGCAATCTTTTGCTGGCGGTTCGCGGTTTGATGGAAGCCGGACTCCACGTTTGCAGGCTTTCGGGAATTTATGAAACCGAACCGATCGGAGTTGAAGACCACAATTCGTTTTTAAATATGGTCGCCGAAATTCACATCACGAACATCACGCCTTCGCAGATGCTCGCACGAATGGTGCGGATCGAATACCTGCTCGGACGCAGAAATAAATTCCTGAACACGCCACGCACGGTTGATCTCGATCTGTTATTTTACGGCGATCTGATAATTGACACGGATTTTCTGCAAGTTCCGCATACACAACTGCATAAAAGAAGATTCGTGCTTGTTCCTTTAGCCGAACTTGCTCCGCATTTTGTTCATCCTTCGGAAAATAAAACCATTCGGGAGTTACTTAAAGAAGTCGAAGATTTTTCCGCCGTTGTGCGTTGGAATCCGAATAAGCAAATTAAAACAAATGAAAGTTTCAATCCGCAATCTTTTTCAAGGTCATCTACTTCCTAAATACTTAAAATATTTGCTAACGAATATGTCTTTTCCTAAATTATCTATTATCCGTTTTTCATTTTCCATTACCCTTTAACTCGTCTATAATCACAAAATCAATCTATGGCATACTTAAAACCCGATGAACCCGAAAAAGTGTATGTTCCCGCCCTACGCAAGGCGAAAAAACGCGGCGAAAAATTAGCCTGTTTGACGGCTTATGATTATCCGACGGCGAGAATTGTTGACGAAGCGGGCGTGGAATTGATTCTGGTCGGCGACAGTATGGGCAATGTCATTCACGGTTACGGCAACACTATTCCCGTAACTTTGGAAGAAATTTTATCCGCCACGAAAGCGGTCAAACGCGGTGCGAAACGGGCTTTGATTATTGCCGATATGCCGTATGGAACTTATCATATAAATGAAGACGAAACGGTTCGCAACGCACTTCAACTAATGAAGGAAGGCGGTGCGGAAGCAGTAAAATTGGAAGGCGGGAGCAATCGTGTGAATCTGGTCAAACGGCTTGTCAATGAAGAAATTCCCGTCGTCGCACACATCGGTTTAACGCCGCAGTCGGTTCATAAACTCGGCGGTTACAGCGTTCAGGGAAAAACCGTGGACGACGCAAAAAAACTGATCGAAGATGCAAAATTGCTTGAGGAAGCCGGAGCATTTGCCGTCGTTCTCGAACTCGTTCCGCGTGAAATTGCCGAAATAATGACGAATGAATTAAAAATATCAACCATCGGCATCGGTGCGGGTGCGGCTTGCGACATACAGGTTCTGGTGCTGCACGATCTGATCGGTTTGTCATTCGGCAGACTTCCCCGTTTTGTCCGGCAATATGCCGATATTCGCCAAGTTATGACGGAAGCCGTTTCAAGTTGGATGGATGATGTTAAAAATGAAAATTATCCGAATAAGGAAGAATCTTACGGAATGCCGAAAAGCGTTGATATATCCGATCTAAATGATTAAAAACTAATGACTATAAAATTCAATTTATATCAGATTGAATTTGAATGGGATCATTCAAAAGCCTTAGTAACAGAGGTAAAATAAAGTAACCCATCAAATTTCAAATTCCAAATTTCAGATTTCAAATAAAAGCGTTGTTAGTTCTGAGATTTGAAATCTGAAATTTGAAATAAAAAGAAGTGGTGTAGTTTATTTAATTTCTTTCACTTACTTAATTTAAAGAATCATAAAGTTTCATTTGAAATTGCTTGTGAAGTCTTTTTTGATCCGTTTCTGCAAGTAAGAGATGCGGGACTTATTGACGGCGAACAACGCTAGGCTGTAATCGGTTTTACAATAAGTTGGAAACTTTTTTATGTCGTTTATGTAGCCAGAGATGATATAATTCGTATTATTTCAGCACGTTTGACGACTCCTAAAGAAAGAATTGACTATGAAAATCAACAAAATTAAAGAGAGATTAAAAAAGGAACGCCCTGCAAAAACAATAAATATATCTATTCCTGAAGATGTAATTTCAGATTTAAAAAAAACCGCTGTGCAACTTGGTTTTTCAAACTGTGAAGCATTAGTCAGAGCATATATCGGGCAAGGTTTAAGAAGCGATATTGAAAGACTTGAAAATGTCGAAATAGCTAATTTCATTGAGAATTTAAGACAACAAGGCGTTCAAGATGAAAAAATCGCCATTGCCCTGTCGGAATTAAAGCAAGTTGCTTAAAAATCTATGGAAATAATCAACCGCCGACAAAGAATGGCATCGCTGGCACGCAAACTCAGGCGTGAAGATAAAATTATCGGGTTTGTGCCGACGATGGGAGCTTTGCACGAAGGTCATCTCGAACTCGTGCAGAAGGCTCGTCAGATGAGCGATATTGTTATCGTTTCGATCTTTGTTAATCCGACTCAGTTTAATGAAACGGCGGATTTTGAAAAATATCCGCGTGATCTGACGACGGATGCCGCACTTCTTGCCGAATATCAGGTTGATTATGTTTTTGCTCCCGATGCCGATGAAATTTACGGCGAAGATTTTTCAACCTTTGTAACGGTTGACGAACTTGCTGAAAAACTTGAAGGTGCATCGCGTCCCGGACATTTTCGCGGTGTGGCGACGATCATTACGATTCTTTTTAACACGATCCGCCCGGATTTTGCATTTTTCGGTCAAAAGGATGCTCAACAGATTGCCGTGATCGAGCGACTAACCAAAAATTTGGGATTTGAAACGGATATTGTCGTTATTCCGACCGTCAGAGAACAATCCGGCTTGGCGATGTCTTCGCGGAACGAGCTTTTAACAAAAGAACAAAGAGAAGCCGCCTCGATAATTTACAAGGCTTTGCTTGAAGTGGAGATAGCGGCGGAAAACGGTGAACGAAATACAGCAAAACTAGCTGAGATCGTGCGTCGGGAGATCGAACAAGAGCCGCTCGCCGATATAGATTATATTGCGGTGGTTGATAATGAAACGCTTGAAACAACGGACAAAATCGGAGAAAACCCCGTCTTGGTTGCCGTGGCGGTCAATTTCGGCGATATTCGTCTGATAGATAATATTATTTTGAGTAAAAAGCAGTAAATCGGAACTAAACTTGCATCTAAACAAATGAATGCCGATAAAAAAGGCAGGAAAAATTATGAAAAACATTAAACTTTTAACAGCAATCTTAACTTTATTCTTTGCAATGACTCTGAGTGCCTCGGCACAAAAGATCATTTTTACATCTTTGGAAGGAAATCAGATTGATGTCGAAGCACAAAAAAACAAGGTAGTTGTGATGGCAATCGGGGCAAGTTGGCTTCCGCTTTCAAACGATCAGGCGGCGGCGATCAATAAACTGTCCAAAAAATACGACGGACGCGATGATGTCGTTATTTACTTTATTGCCACCGATTCCGCTTCCGCTAAATCAAAAAATTATGCAAGTAATGAGGATATTATAAAATTTGCCAAGCGGAACAAATTAAATATCACGATCCTGCGGGATGACGAGGGCAGTCAATCGGTTAAAAAATTTAAACTCGATCAGCTTCCCGCATTTATTATTTTAGATAAAAACGGTAATCCCGACGGCAATCCGATCAGCGGAGTTGATCCTTTCGGAGAAGCTGATATTGCCGCAGCCTTGTCAAAAAGAATTGACAAGTTGTTGTAAATAATAGATTTGTAAAAACCACAAAGCGGATTTCAAATTTGAAATCCGCTTTTTTATTCTTAATTTCAAGAAAATTCACTCACCAAACGATAAACCAGATTTATCGGCAAACCAACGACATTCCAATAATCGCCTTCGATTCTCTCGATAAAAAGTGCCGCCTGTGCCTGCACCGCATAAGCACCGGCTTTGTCGAGCGGTTCGCCTTTTTGAACGAGAAACTCGATCTCTTGATCGTTCAATTCGCTGAATTTAACTCTCGTCGTCTGAAAATCAACTACGGATTGCAATCTGTTATTCTTATCTTCTTTTGAATCTTGAATCTTAAATTTTGAATTTTTCACAATCGCCACGCCTGTCAAAACTTCGTGCCAGCGTCCCGAAAGCGTTTTCAACATTTTGCGTGCGTCGTCCAGATCAACGGGTTTTCCGATAATTTTATCGTCAATTACAACAATCGTATCCGCCCCTAAAACCAACTTATCTTCATTTTGAACTGCAACTCTTTCGGCTTTTTCTTTCGCTAATCTCTGCACATATTCGGCAGGTTTTTCGCCATCCAACTCAGTTTCATCAATATCGGCAGCGTGCTTTTCAAATTCCCAACCGACAAAACCTAAAATCTCCGCCCGCCTCGGACTTCCCGAAGCTAAAATCAACTTTGGAACATTTAACATTTATCATTTACCATTTAACATTTATCAAGATATTATTAACAATTCGATAAATGATAAATGATAAATGTCGAATGATAAATGTTTTATGGACGATTTATTCCGCACATTGCCGAAACTCTTAAAGGAAATTGATGATTCGGAAGAACTCCGTGAAGCGGTTGTTTTTGCGGCGTGGCGGCGGGTTGCGGGAAAATCCTTGTGCGAACATTCCTTTCCGCTGCGTCTTTACGGGAAACATCTGATCGTCGCCGTCAAAGATAAAATGTGGAAACGCCACCTCGAAAAAGAACTTGCCGGGCAGATGATATTCAAACTAAATTCGCTTCTAGGTCAGCCTGAAGTTACGTTCATCGAATTTCGCATTGATGAAAATACGGTTTTAAAAAACACGAAGCAAACCCGCACAATAAATATTTCCGATGAAAAATTAAAAGAAATCGCACTTAATGAAGTTTCGCCGAATCTAAGACATCACGCCGATTCGATCAAAGATGATAACTTGCGTTATCAATTCTTACTCGCCGCCGGAGGTTCGTTAGCAAGAAAAAGACGGGATAAAAAATAACGATAAATAACAAAGATTGACATTACGAGTTGTGAAATCTATCATTTTCTCGGAGGTAAAAATTATGAATGTATCTTTAACTAAAGAACTCGAAGAAATGATAAATCAAAAAGTTCAGTCAGGCTTATACAATTCTGCAAGCGAAGTTATACGCGAAGGTTTGCGGCTGTTAAATGAGCAGGATCAGCTCAGACAAATCCGCATTGAAGAACTGCGACGAGAAGTGCAGAAAGGAATTGACCAAGTGCGAGCAGGAAACTTTACGTCGCACACGACTGAGAATTTACACGAATTTTTTGATGAAATAAAACAAGAAGGACGTAAAGAACTAAAGGATAAAAAGGAGCAAAAATAATCAATGGCAGATATATTATTTTCTAAATTTGCCGGAGATGATTTAAAACAAATTTGGCTTCATATTTCCGAACAAAATCAAAACGCCGCCGATAAATTTCTTGACGAATTATACAAAAAGTTTCTACTTCTTGCCGAAAATCCGAAAATCGGAAGAAGCCACGACGAATTTATTGTTCACTTACGAAGTTTTCCGCACAAAAAATATGTGATCTTCTATTTTCTGACAGAAAACGGTATCGAAATTTACCGCGTTCTGCACGGAGCGAGAGATATTGAAGACCTTTTTGACAGGTATTTTATAGGACTAAAACCATAATGGATGTAAAAAAAATAGCAAAGTTGGCACATCTGGAAATAACGGATGAAGAAATAAAACTCTACACGCCGCAAATGGCGAATATTGTCGCTTATGTCGAACAATTGAATGAACTCGACACGGAAAATGTAGAAGTTTCAATCGGCGGTTTGACCGAAGAAGGCGAGGCGACAAAAACCGCCCGCGAAGACATTCCGCAGGGATCGCTCGGTCAGAAAAAGGCTCTCGATCAAGCACCATCGGCGGTTGACGGACATTTTCAAGTTCCGAAAGTCTTATGAAAAAGTGGAGAGTAAAAAGTGGAGAGTGGAGAGTGATTGGAAGAAGAATTTTCTTTGTCTGCTTACTGCTTACTGCTTACTGCTTACTGCTTAACTGTAGTCAGCCTATTCTGGAATCGCCCGAATGTATCGCTTCGCGTGATTCGGTCAAAAGATTTTACTCGTTCCATTTCGGCAACGATATGAAGCCTTCGGCAGAAAATCTTGAAAAACGGGAGAAATATTTGAGTAAGGAATTGAAGGAATTGAACGATAAACTTGTATTGCAAAATGAAACAAAGAATGATTATTTTACAAATACGGCTGATTATCCAAAGGCATTTCGCGTGGGAAAATGCGAAACATTAGATAAAAATAAAACGAAATTTGAAATTTTACTTTTTTGGCGGACAGATGAGAAGAATATTCAGCGTGAAATCGGCGTTGAAGCCATTAAAGAAAACGGTAAATGGCTGATCTATAAAGTTTTGCCGAAAAATTAAAATATGGAAGACAGATTAACTTTTTACCATCCGCAGGAAGAAAGATATAATGTAATTTCTCACGGGATCGGACTCATTTTAAGTATTTTTGCATTTATCGCATTGGTCAGTTACGCGAGTTTATACGGGACGGTTTGGCACATCATCAGTTTTACGATCTACGGCACAAGCCTCGTGCTTTTGTATTCGGCTTCGACGCTTTATCATTTCGTCCAAGAGCCGAAACTGCGTTATAAATTAAATATTTTCGACCACGCCGCAATTTATGTTCTGATCGCCGGTTCTTATACGCCTTTTGCGATGAATGTGATTGACGGTTCACGCGGCTGGGTTTTGTTAATGATTATCTGGTCAATCGCCGTCAGCGGAATCATATTTAAATTATTTTTTACGGGAAAATACGGATTTATTTCAACCGTCATATATGTTTTAATGGGCTGGCTGGGCGTTTTCGGAATAGAAGCAATTATCAAAAATCTGCCGATAGAAGCGACCTATTGGCTGATCGGCGGCGGAATTTCATACACGGTCGGATCAATTCTGTTCGGTCTGAAAATGATAAAATTCAACCACGCAATTTTTCATCTTTTCGTCCTGCTCGGTAGCTTTTGTCATTTTATGTCGGTCTTTATGTATATTCTTCCATACAAACCAATTTAATAAAAATTATTAATTTTAATGAGCGAAATTAAATCACAAATCGAAAAAACTCTGAAAAACGCCGAAAAATTGAACGGCGAATTGAATGCTTTTCTTTCAATCGAACGCGATTCCGCCTTAAAACGGGCTGGAGAAGTCGCGGGATCTTCCGATAAAAATCAAACTTTGCGTGGCGTGGCGATTGCCGTTAAAGACAACATCTGCACAACGGGAATGCAGACGACCTGCGGTTCGCGGATTTTGGGAAATTATCATCCGCAATACGATGCGACGGCGGTTAAAAGATTGAACGAAGCGGGAGCAATAATCATCGGCAAAACGAATATGGACGAATTCGCAATGGGTTCGTCAAACGAAAATTCCGCCTTCGGAACGGTCAAAAATCCTTGGGATACGACACGAGTTCCGGGCGGAAGTTCGGGCGGTTCGGCGGCGGCGGTTGCTTCGGGAGTTGTTCGTGCGAGTTTAGGTTCGGAAACGGGCGGTTCGGTTCGGCAGCCCGCTTCATTTTGCGGAATTGTCGGCTTAAAACCGACTTACGGCAGAATTTCGCGTTACGGTTTAGTTGCGTTTGCTTCATCGCTCGATCAGATCGGTATTTTCGGACAAACTTCCGAAGACGCTGCAAAAGTTTTAAGCGTAATTGCCGGACGCGACAAAAATGATGCGACATCGGCGGATGTTGAAGTTCCCGATTATTTGAGCGGATTGGACAAAGATATTTCGGGCAAAAAGATCGGCATTCCGCGTGAACTTTTCGGCGAAGGCTTAGATGATGAAGTTCGTGAATCGGTGGAAAATGCGATAGCAAATTACGAAAAACTCGGTGCGGAAATTGTTGATGTCGAACTTCCCCATTCAAAATATTCGATTGCCGTTTATTACATCATTGCCACCGCGGAAGCGAGTTCAAATCTGGCAAGATTTGACGGCGTGCGTTACGGTTTTCGGGCGGAAAATACGCATAAATTACGCGAAATGTATATGAAAACCCGCGAAGAAGGCTTCGGCGAAGAAGTCAAACGAAGAATTATGCTCGGAACTTATGTGCTTTCGAGCGGTTACTACGATGCTTATTACGCCAAAGCCCAAAAAGTCCGCACGCTTCTCAAACGGGATTTTAACAACGCTTTTAAAAAATGCGATGTGGTTCTTACGCCGACTTCGCCGACAACCGCCTTCAAAATCGGCGAAAAATCCGACGATCCGTTAGCAATGTATCTGAGCGATATTTACACCGCTTCGGCAAATCTCGCCGCAATTCCCGGAATTTCCGTCCCGTGCGGACTTTCAAGCGAAAATTTACCGATAGGTTTACAGTTAGTCGGGAAAAATTGGTCGGAAGATGTTTTGTTAAATTTAGCGAATGTCTATGAAAAAGAATTTCCGCTAAACGGAAAACCTGCTGTTTTCGTTGAATAAAGGGCAGAAACCCGACAGCTATGGAGAGTGCTGATAGAATATAGTCAAGTCAGTTTCCAAACAACACCCTCATTTACATTCGGGTTTCCGCCTTTTATTTATTTATTAGGAGTTTTTCCTCGCGTCTATAAATGACCGAATACTGATAATAACAAACAATAAACAAGTCAAAGCCATCGCAATTTGTGAAATAATTGCCGGAAGTGCAGATTTATTATATCTCATAACTAAGCCTCCAGACGCTGCTAAAAAACCAATTAGAGCAAATAAAACTGCTATGTGCATTAAATGTTTCCGCAAGTTTTCTTTTGCACGGGAAACATATCCCAAAATTAATAAGACAGCACCCAAAAAAGCTGGAATCAATGCAGTTATACTTGCTGATTCAGTTGTCAGTCCGTAAATATAACCGATAGCACCAATCAAAATTAAAATTCTGCCGAAATTTATCGCAATCGAAGGCATATTCATTTTTTCCACCCCTCTGAAATTTAATATGGTTACAAATTATCAGATTTATTGGCTAAAGCTAAATTGGAAAATATAAAAAAGCCGAATCAGTTGCGGTTCGGCTTTTAATAAGCTGAATTCTTAAATTTATTAGCCAACCTTTATTTCAACAACCAAAACAACTTGCGAGCGAATTTCCAGCGAACCGACTTGAATCGGCGTGTCGTATGCTTCTTTTCTTGCCGACATTTCATAATTTGTGTTCATATTCATAGAATCGTCATAATCACGCAAGTTCGGAGTTCCGCCTTCGCGGGTTTCGACCACACGGACGATTTTTCCGTTGAGAGATTTGGCAATAGATTCGGCTTTTGCCATCGCTTGTTTTGTCGCCAAAGCCAAAGCGTTTCCTTGCGACGGGCTGGTTTCGCCGACGACAAATGAAATTCCTTCGACACTATTTGCTCCCGCTTTGGTTGCCGCATCAATTACTTCACCGACCTTATTCAAATCCTTCAACGAAATTGAAACGGTATTTGTAACTTCATAACCGACAATTTTCGACAAACTTTTTAAACTGTAATTTTCTTCGGGGTTCAGACTATACCCGCTTGTTTTGATTTCTGTAACTGCATCTTTAATGCTATTTTCAACCGCTTTTTTTACGGCTTCCCTTTTCC
>JBGTKR010000354.1:0-5163 GCA_041744535.1 Pyrinomonadaceae bacterium | reverse complement strand
CCGCATTTCGTCTTTGACCGAACGCGATTCGTAACCGTTATTTTTTAATTCGCCCAATGTTTTTGCTTTGTTCATAAATCTTTTTTACTTCCCTTTTTTCGTCTTTCTACAAATTTCAAATGAAGCCGAGTTTTAAACTTTATATTTCAGATACAGCCGAATTTCAGATTTCAAATCTCAAACTTCAAACAATTGTTTTCCCAAAGTTTAAAAGTAATTTCTATCTCCAATCAATATTACATAAATCTATTTGAATTCGGTTATCTCTCACATTTTTTCTTCATTTGAAATTTGAAATTTGAAATTTGAAATCTGTCTTCAGTCTTTATTGTAAAATGTCCCTTCGTCCAATTTCCGCTTATGCTCTTTGCGAAATTCTTCCATTTCCTTATCAAATTCTTCTAAATCCTTGCGTCGCTCATAAGAATTTTTTTCCTTCTCCGTCAAAAACTTAGCACCTTTTATATCCGAATCTTTTAAAGAATCCGCCCAACCATTTAACTGTTTTGCGATAATTTCACTACGCCTTCGCAATTCCAAAATCTCTTCTCTATATTTACGAAAATTTGCCAAATGTCCCAAAACATAAGTCATTGAACGACATTCGCCCGCCGAACCTTTGGCAATGTAAATATATTGAATAAGTTCCTTCGTCGTCCCGCGTTCAAAGCCTTCGGCAACATTATTTGAAATAGAAACGCTTGCTCTTTCCAACTGATTTCTCAAATCGCCCAATCCTTGAAATTCACTTTTTGCTTCCGCCGTAAATTCAAAAATCTTCACAGCAAATTCAATCGCATCCTTCCAAACAGGCAAATCTTCAAACCGTTTATATTTCATAACGTGCAAATTTCTTGAAGCCAAATTTCCCATCTCAAATCTCAAATGAAGAAAATATTAAACTCATAAATTGTATTTGAAATCTCAGTCTATTTCTTTATATCAATTTTTAATCCTAGATTTTATCTTTTCTAAATTATTATTTTCTCTTTATTGTTTAATTCTCTGCCCATTTTATCATTTTTCTCCAAATGTAAAATCCGCAAATCCCTCTTTATTTGAAATTTGAAATATGAGATTTGAAATTTGTCTTATCTTGAATCTTGAATCTTAAACTTTGATTCTAAAATCCGGCTTCATTTTGAGATTTGAGATTTGAGATTTGAAATTTGTAGCTTACAATTTTTCTATGACACAAACACAATCGGATGCGTTGGAAAAATTTGAAAACACTGTCGGCATAAATTTTCAGCTTTATAACAGCTTGTTTTTATCACTTCCTTTTTACGGAATCGAGCAAACGGGCGTTTTATTGTCGCTTTTCAATCAGCAATGCAGCGACGGTTTTGAAACCGGCAAAAGTCCGATAAACATTGTCGAAGATTTTTTTGCGACAAATACATCGCTTAAAAATGACCGGGAAAAAGTTGATATAATGTTTCGCTTTGTTCAATATGCGGAACGCCAAGTGGTTTTGTTTGATGCACTTGAAGACGCTTCTTTTGACGAACTTCACAATATGAACGGAGTCGGAACGCTTGCTCATCTTGAAAATTCCGTCTTGCAAAACGGCAAGCAAAAGGAACTCGCCGAAAGAATAAAAAATTTCAGCGTCCGTCTTGTTTTAACGGCTCATCCGACGCAATTTTATCCCGGTTGGGTTTTGGGAATCATCAACGATCTTTCCAAAGCCATCAGCGAAAATAATGTCGCTCAGATAAAACTTCTGTTGCAGCAATTGGGAAGAACACCGTTTTTCAAAAAGGAAAAACCGACACCGTTTGATGAAGCCGCCAGTCTTATCTGGTATCTCGAAAACGTCTTTTACAACTCAATCGGAAAAATCATCAGCGAGATAAAAAACACTTTTCCGAACGAAAATATAGATATTTCCAATCTCGTCAAAATGGGTTTCTGGTCGGGCGGAGACCGTGACGGGAATCCGTTTGTAACTGTCGAAACAACTAAAAAAGTCGCCAACGCATTACGTCAGGCGATTCTTCGCAGTTATCACAAAGACATACGTCTTTTGCAGCGTCGTTTGACATTTTCGGGAGTCGAAACACCGCTCGGAGAACTTGAACAGAAACTTTATAAAAATGCCTTTCAAAGCGTTGAAAATTCAAATTTATCCAAGCAGAAAATTCTGGATTCTCTCCAAAAAATGCGGAAAACTTTGATCGAAAAACATAATGGTTTATTTGTTCATCTGCTCGAAGATTTGATCTACAAAGTCGAAATTTTCGGACTTCATCTCGCGTCCTTGGATATTCGCCAAGACAGTTCGGTTCATAAAAATATTTACAAACAAATTGCCGATAAAACCGACATTCTGCCCGATGATTTTTTATCATTAAAAGAAGACGAAAAAATCGCAATTTTATTAAATATCGAACAAGAAATTGATGCCGAAATCTTTGAAGATGAACTCGTAAAGGACACTTTTTTAAATATCAGAGCCGTCAAACAAATCCAAAAACAAAACGGCGAAGCGGGTTGTCATCGCTACATAATTTCACATTCTGAAAACGCTTTGAATGTTATCGAAGTTTTCGGCTTATTTCTGCTCGGCGGTTGGCAGAAAGACGATTTAACCATTGATATTATTCCGCTTTTTGAAACCGTCGAAGATTTAAATGAAGCCGCTAATACAATGCGTAAACTCTATGAGAATGAAACTTACCGCAAGCATTTGGAAAAGCGAAACAACGAACAAACAATTATGCTCGGCTTTTCCGACGGCACAAAAGACGGTGGTTATCTGATGGCAAACTGGGGAATTTATAAAGCTAAAGATGAACTCACAAAGGTTTCGAGAGAATTCGGAATTGACGTAATTTTCTTTGACGGACGCGGCGGACCGCCAGCCCGCGGCGGCGGAAAAACACATAAATTCTACGCTTCAATGGGTAAAAACATTTCCGACAAAGCCATCGAATTAACCATTCAAGGACAAACCGTTTCATCAAACTTCGGCACGATTGATGCGGCTCAATACAACATCGAACAGCTTTTGAATGCGGGAATCTACAACGCAATTTTTTCCGAAAAGGAAAACACTTTCACGACGAGTGAAGAAGTATTGATGACAGACTTGGCAAAAACGAGTTTTGCTGCATACTCGGAACTCAAAAACGATCCGATATTTCTCGAATATTTAGAAAATGTCAGCCCTTTAAAATTCTACGCCCGAACAAATATCGGCTCACGTCCGGCAAAACGCGGCGGTGCTTCGAGCAAACTGACTTTAGACAGTTTACGGGCAATTCCATTCGTCGGAGCGTTGAGTCAAATGAAGCAAAATGTGCCGGGATTTTACGGCGTGGGAAGTGCTTTGGATAAGATGAAAAAACGCGGAAAACTTGATGAAATCGTCAAACTTTATGCAACCAATAATTTTTTCAAAGCATTGATTGATAACTGCGAAATGGCGATGCAAAAGACTTTTTTCCCGCTCACAAAACATCTGCAAAATGATAAAACCTACGGCGATTTGTGGCAGAAAATCTACGATGAATACAAACTCTGCGAAAAATATCTGGCAATCGTTACACAAAAATCTACATTTATGACGGATTTTCCCGTCGCACAATCTTCCGTCCGAATGCGGGAAAAAATCGTTTTACCTTTAACGACAATTCAGCAATACGCACTCACAAAAATCCGTGAAGATGAAACAGATTTGAAGACTGCTTACGAAAAATTAGTCGTCCGCTGTTCATTCGGAATTATAAATGCGGGAAGAAATTCGGCATAAAAAGGAACGCCGGCAAGTAGATGCCGGCGTTCCTTTTTATCTACGTCTGAAAAACTTTGAACTTACAAAAAACAAAGCAAAGCCGGATAAGATCGTAATAATTCCAAGTATCGAAAATCCACGCAAAATATAATTATTGATATTATCGCGTCCGTTATAATCCATTGTGTGAAGCATCCACAAAAAATCAAAAATCCGCCATTTCGTCGTGCGAAACGCTCCAATCTGTCCGTTTTCCGCCGATAAATAAACGGTCAGATCGTTCTCATAAGTTACCGCCCACGCCGGAAGCGGTTTCTCGCGGTATTCGTGATGTCCGCCGACATTATCTTTTGTCAGGTAAATTATTTCCTGAACTTCAAGCGGTTTTGCCAATGAATCCGCCGCAATTTGTTGTGCTTCCCGCTCGGAAATTCTTTCACGAATTTCTCCGCTAACCGCATTGGCAACAACAAAATTTTTGTCTTTGCTATTTACCGCAAATTCATAGAACGGCGAACCGGAAATTTCGATCACACGCATATTTTCTATTTTCGGTGCATAGTTTGAACTTTCAATTCTATCAATAATAATTTTCGGCGAAATAAAATCCTGTGTAAAATTTATCTCCGCTTTTTCTTTGCGAAAAAGATCGCCGTGGATTTCGTCAATATCCGTCCAGCTAAAATATAAACCGCCGAGCGTCCACAGCAAGAATTGGATGCCGATAAAAATCCCCAAATAACGATGTGATTTGCGTATGTAATATTTGTAGTTGAATTTTTTCATAGTAAACTTCCAAAATGATTTAGTTATTAACAAAAATTAAATAATATAGTCCATTAAGGCAAGATTGTATATAGATATTACGGCAAACGAACCCTAAACCCTAAACCCCGAACTCTAAACCTTTTCTTTGGTATTTGTGCGTAGAAGTGTTTTTCCTGTATCATTTCGCTTATGACAGAACTTTATCCTGAGATTGAACCTTTTGATTCGGGAATGCTCGAAGTTTCCGATATTCATACGATCTATTACGAAAGATGCGGAAACCCGGACGGCATTCCAGTTGTTTTTCTGCACGGCGGACCCGGCGGCGGTTTGATTCCGATGTATCGGCAGTTTTTTGATCCCGACGCTTATCATATAATTTTATTTGACCAACGCGGTTCGGGAAAATCCACACCGCACGCCGAATTGGAAGAAAATACGACGTGGGATTTGATCGAAGATATTGAAACTCTGCGGGAAAAATTCGGCATTGAAAAATGGTTTGTTTTCGGAGGTTCGTGGGGCAGCACGCTTTCGATTGCTTATGCCGAAACGCATCCCGAAAGAATTAAAGGTCTGGTGTTGCGGGGAATTTTCCTGACTCGTCCGAAGGAATTAAAATGGTTTTATCAATACGGAGCGTCGGAAATTTATCC
>JBGTKR010000353.1:0-2064 GCA_041744535.1 Pyrinomonadaceae bacterium | reverse complement strand
GAAGGAACTACTCTGTTTGAAAAATCAATCGTTTCTTTGACGATCTGCCCGATTTTACTCATATAATTTTCTCCGAATTCTTAAGTCCGATATTTGTCGTTTATTATAAATGACGTTTGCCGATGAAAGAAATTGCTTTATCTATTAAGTCAAAACAGGTTTTGCTCTTTACGATTCTGCTGTATAATTCAGAGCAAATTATGCGATTTGTTTTCTCACGTAGATTTTATATTTTGCTGGCGTTGGGTTTGATTCCGCTTTCGCTTTCGTGGAATTTTCCCCGTTTGCGTTATATTGTTTTGATCTACGACATTTTGCTGGTCGCAACCGCCTTAATTGATTATTTTATCAGCCGAAAACTTCCCGAAGGTTTCCGCATCACACGCGAATTTACCAGACGATTTGCCATCGGCGACGAAACTCAGGTTCATCTGCACATCGAAAATGCTTCTAAAAGAGATTTTTACATAAAAATTAAAGATGAATTTCCGCCCGAAATGGTTTTGGATAAAAAACGTGAAACGGAAGTTTTATCCGAAGCACAAACGGCATCCGAATTTTATTACAATTTAACGCCTTTGAAACGCGGGAAATATGAATTCGGCAAAACCGCCGTGCGTTATTTTTCCAAACTCGGTTTGGTTTGGTGTCAGGCGGATTTGGGCGAAGCGGAAACGGTCAAAGTTTATCCGAATATGCGTCGGGCGAGAGAAATGGAACTCAAAGCACTCGGAGCAAATAATTTTCTTGCCGTTCAGAGAAAATCCGTCCGACGCGGCGAAGGACGCGAATTCGAATCAATGCGTGATTACGTCCGCGGCGACGAACTGCGGCATATTTCGTGGACGACAACCGCCCGCCGCGGCAAACTTACAACGCGGCAATATCAGATCGAACGCGATCAAACAATTATCATCGCACTCGACGCGGGGCGACTTATGACGGGACGAATCGGCGACGAAACAAAATTCGACACGGCGATTCACGCAAGTCTTGCTCTAATGTCGGCGGCGGCAAAAGGCGGCGACAACTGCGGTTTGGTGGTTTTCGGAAGAAAGATAAAAAAATATCTCCCGCCAAAAAAAGGAGTAAATCATATTGATTCGGTTTTGGAAGCCTTGCACGATCTCGAACCGGAACTGATCGAGCCGTCATATTCACGGGCATTTCAATATATTTCCGCACAATCCAAAAAGCGTTCTTTCGTCGTAATTTTAACCGATTTGGTTGACAAAGAATCTTCCAGAGAATTGATAAATTCGTTAAAATTACTGCGTCCGCGACATCTTCCGCTGGTCGTAACAATCGGCGACAGAGATTTAAACCAAACCGTCAGCGAAGTTCCGAAAAACTTAAACGAAGTCTTCACACAATCGGCGGCGGAAGAAATAATCCTGCAAAGAGAAGCCGCTTTGCGACAGGTCGAAACTCTCGGCGGTTTGGCATTGGACGTAACGACGCAGACGCTTGCACCGAATTTACTGGAAACTTATTTGCGTGTGAAGGAAAGAGGTTTGTTATGAAAATTGACGACTTTATCTGGCTTCCCGACATCATAGATAAATTGATCGTTAAACATCACGTTTTGCAAGATGAAGCCGAAGAAGTATTTTTTAATCGTCCGCGTTTCAGATTTGTTGAAAAAGGTTACAGAAAAGGTGAAAATGTTTATTCAGTCGGCGGACAAACGGATGCAGGCAGATATTTGATTGTGTTTTTTATCTACAAATCCGCTAATACAGCACTAATTTTGAGTGCGAGGGATATGGATAAAAAGGAAAGAAAAAGATATGAGCGAAAATAAAAAAGTAAAAAAAACGGACATTTCAAATGCTCAAACATTAAAGGAAATCGGCGATTTTTGGGATTCCAACAGTTTGGCGGATCATTGGGAAACAACCGAAGAAGCTGAATTTGAAGTTCGTGCAAAACGCAGAAGACGCATAACCATCTCCCCCGAAGTGTTTGAAAAAATCGAGTTGCAAGCACGGATTCAAGGCGTTTTACCCGAAACTTTGGTAAATGTTTGGTTGACCGAAAAACTCCAAAAAGCGAAATAATAAA
>JBGTKR010000352.1:0-7261 GCA_041744535.1 Pyrinomonadaceae bacterium | reverse complement strand
GCGATAATGTCTTCGACAATTGATAAAGTCCAGTTTGAAACGGGTTCGGGCGAAAGATTTGCTCCGGCTCGAAGTGCGGCTTTTGTTCCGTGCGAAGATAAAGCCAGACCGCCGCCGAACAGTGTGGCGACAATCATTACGGTTGAATTCGTTTCGGCAGTCGCTGCATAAGCCATCACCGCTCCGGCGGGAACTCGTATAAAAGTGTGGATCACATCCCAAACGCTGTCAACATAAGGAACTTTATCCGCCACAAACTCAACTAAATACAATCCACCCGCACTTCCGATGATCCACCAATTATCCAGAACTTCCAAACCGCCCGGCAATTCTATCGCGGAAAATTTCTGTAAAAGCCCCAAAACCGAAACCGTCGCATACAGATTTATACCCGAAGTCCAAGCCGTGCCGAGTGCCAACGTCAAAGTTGAAAACCATTCCATCGTATTTCTCCCTTTTCATCTATCATTTATCATTTATCAAAAACCTTCAATATTTTCAGTAAATGTTAAATGGTCAATGATAAATGTTAAATGAATGAATCATTCTTCCTCATCCGTTCCGTCCGAATCCTTTTTGATGCCGAATTTTTCGAGCCGATACTGCAAAGTTCTGAATGTTAAGCCGAGCAGTTTGGCGGACTTTGTGATGTTGTGATCGGTTCGCTCCATTGCTTGAGTTATCAGGCTTTTTTCAACGTCCTCAAAATTTACGCCGTCGGGCGGAAGTTTGAAAAATTCGTCAATCGCTCCGCTTGTCGTTGTTGTTGATTTTCGCGGAGCGAGCATTTCGGGCGGTAAATCGTCTTTTGTGATCGTGTCGTTTTCGCATAATAAAATCGCCCGTTCAAGTGCCGATTCCAGTTGGCGGACATTGCCCGGATAATAATAATTTTCGAGAACTTTTTTGGCATCTTTTTCAATTTTTATATTCTGATTCGTCCCGCGAGTGTGTTTTTTAATGAAAAAATCTGTCAAAAGCGGAGTGTCCGAAGTTCTTTCCCGAAGCGGCGGAATTTCGAGCGAAAGGACATTTAGCCGATAATACAAATCTTTGCGGAATTCGCCTTCTTCCGACATTTCCAGCAAATCCCGATTCGTCGCCGCCAGAACCCGCACGTCAACCGTGATTTCCTTCGTCCCGCCGACTCTGCGGATTTGTCTTTCCTGCAAAGCACGCAGCAGTTTTGCCTGCAGAGAAATATCGAGTTCGCCGATTTCATCAAGAAAAAGCGTGCCGCCGTCGGCAACTTCAAACAAACCTTTTTTCTCGCCGACCGCTCCCGTAAACGAACCTTTTTCGTGTCCGAAAAGCTCAGATTCAAGCAGATTTTCATTGATCGCGGCACAGTTCACGGCTTGGAAAATCTCATTTGAACGGTGCGAATTTTTATGCAGAGAACGGGCGATTAATTCTTTTCCCGTGCCGCTTTCGCCGCGTATCAAGACGGTTGAATTTGACTTTGCCATTTTCAAGATCAACTTTTTAACCTTGTCCATTTCCGGCGAAGCGGAAACTATTTCGACATCCAGCGTTTTTAATTGATTCAACGCCCGCGAAACCGTTTCCAACAATTTTTTGCTGTCGTAAGGTTTTTGCAGATAATCAAACGCCCCTAAATGCAGAGCATCAACCGCCGAATCAACCGAACCATGTGCCGTTAAAAGCAAAACGATAATGGATTTATCAAAATCGGTTAATTCCTTCAACAAATCCAAACCGCTCATTCCCGTCATTTTCAGATCGGTCAAAACGAGATCAAAATGCCTGTCCGCAACAAATTTCATCGCCGCTTCACCCGAAGATGCCGTCGTTACGTCGTAACCTTCGCCCGACAAGATCATCTCTAAAATTTCTCTTTGCCCCTTCTCGTCGTCAACAACTAAAATTGATTTTCTGCTCATAAAGTTTGTTATAATTTCAATAATTTATATTTTCGGTAATTTTACAGTAAATGTCGTTCCAACATTTTCTTCCGATTCAACTCCAATCTTTCCATTGTGATCGTCAATTATTTTCTTAACAATCGCCAATCCCAAACCCGTTCCCGTTTCTTTGGTTGAAAAATACGGTTCGAAGATTTTCTCCAGATTTTCTTCCGGGATTCCGTTTCCCGTGTCTTTGATTTCAATTTTAACGCAATCTGTTTCAGATGAAAGGACGATATTAAGATTTCCGCCGTCTTTTTGCATTGCTTGAACTGCGTTGATAAATAAATTGTTAAAAACCGAACGAAGGACTTTTTCGTCGCCCAAAACTTTCGGCACGTTTTCGCGTTCAACCAGACTTATTTTTATATTTTGGTCTTCGGCTTGAGGTTCGACAATACGAATGGAATCTTCAACAGCTTCGCGTATATTTACAGGATTTAGTTCAAGTTTCGTCGGACGCGAATATCTTAGAAAGTCTGAAATTTGTCGGTTAATTCGTTCTACTTCGACCTTTAACTGCGAAGTTAATTTCTCAAAATTTTCCTGTTTTGCATCGTCTTCGGGTTTGAATTTATTTCGCAGATGATCGAGCGATAAGTTTATGTAATTTAAAGGATTACGAATTTCGTGTGCGATTGCCGAAGCTAATCTTCCGACGACGGCGGATTTTTCTGCTTCCTGTAATTGATTTTGCAATTCGCGTGTTTTTTCCAGTTCTTCGGTCATCAAATTAAACTGTTTGGCAAGTTGTCCGATCTCGTCGGTTCTTTTTTCATCGTCGAGCCGAAAATTCAAATCTCCCGAAGCAACCCGCCTTGCGGCTTTTGACAGATTCGCAATCGGACGCGAAAAACGCCAGACCAGAGCAATGGTTATAATTGTTGAAAGCAGAAGAATTGCCAGCGTAAAGACAAGCGGCTGCGAGGCGAGTTTGGCGGATTTTTCCTGCTCGGTATCTAAAATAACCAGAATATGCCAGCGTCCGAAAGCCGTCTGGACGGGCAGAACGTGCGTTACAGTCTTGCTTTCTTCAGTTATTTCCGTGTCGGCATTCGGAAAGTTTTTTATTGCCTCGCCCAGTTTTTCCTTGCTTTCCGTCGGCAGCGGCGGTAAATCTTTGACGTTTTTCAGAACCGTATAGGCTTCATCGTTTTCCGTCGGCAGATACTGCCCGCTCAAGCTGTCCCAAACCTGCCATTTGTTATCAATTATTAAAATATCCTTGATTCGCTGTTTGTTCCGGTTGGTATAGAATATTTTTCCTTCGCTTTTCACAAAATCCTGCAAGCGTATATCCGGTTTGGTCATTCCGTTGACACCGATTGCAAAACCTGCCAGAAGTGCCTGCGAATGGGCTTCCCGCAACTCGTCATTATCTCTTTGAATTCTCAGATTCAAAAAATACTGCACCGATAAAGTTACGATCAGAAGCAAAGCCAGAACGATGAGAAGTCTGCCGCGAAATGTGTTGAAAAAATTCATATTTTCTTCTGTTAATAATTTTTTCCGTAAAAACTTTGTCGGTTTTATGTTCTGAATGTTATAGTTTTACATAGCCGATAGGCAAACTTTTAAAGTCAATTCAGACTTTACCCCGTTTTACAAACTAAACAAAACTTAATCTTTTCCCGAAACTTTCCCGTCAGTATTCCACAATTCCGAGGTAAATTTTAGATGCAGTTTTTCCATAAATGTCAGTTCGCAAAACTTTTTTCCACTATTTTTCTATTAACCTTTTGCTTTTCAGCAAGTATTTTCGCCGAATCCGCAATTGCTTCCGACACTTCTCTGCGTCAGGAAACCACACGAAATATATTAAACGATGATGTTGAAGGCGAGGATCTGCAAATTCGCCGCGTCGCCGTCGAAACTCTCGGAACTGCCGCCGGAACGGTGGTTGTAATGGACGCTCAAACGGGACGCATTTTGACGATTGTCAATCAGGATTGGGGAATTCGTCAGGCGTTCAAACCCTGTTCGACGATAAAACTGGTAACGGCGGTTGCGGGTTATAATGAAAGACTTATTCGGGCGGACGGCAATTTGGAAAAGGGCATATATCGGCTCGGTTTGGATGATGCTTTGGCATTTTCCAATAATGCTTATTTTCAAAAGGTCGGAGCAAATCTCGGCAGCGGAAAAATGATTGATTACGCCCGCCGACTCGGATTGGGCGAACAAACGGGCATCAATGCCGAAGGTGAAACAAGCGGAAGACTTCCCTACGGAAATGAAAACCTGCGAATCTATTCCCACGCCGACGATTACCGCACATCGCCTCTGCAATTAGCCGTAATGGTTTCGGCTTTAACCAACGGCGGAAAACTGCTTGTTCCGAAAATTCCCCGTTCGAGAATTGAAAAAACAAAGTTTCAAGGATTTTGGAAACGCGAGATCGGTGTTAATTCAAGCGTTTACGAAAGAGTTATTCCCGGAATGATCGGAGCGGTGGAACGCGGAACGGCAAAAAGTATGGAAAAGGCGAATATGAGCATTGCCGGAAAAACCGGCTCGTGCATCGCCGACAAAACATGGATCGGACTTTTTGCTTCGGTTGCCCCGATTGAAAATCCGCGTTTTGCCGTGGTCGTCATTACCAAAGGTCAATATGCACGCGGAAAACATTCCGCCGCCGTTGCCGGAAAGATATATCAAGCCTTAGAACCGTATTTCAACCGAAAATTTAACGGAACGGTTGCCCGTCTGAACGTAAGATCAACTCCGAAAATCAACTTAAAAACATCTGCAAAGGTTAATGATTCGGAAAAACCCGAAAACAATACAAAAAACGAAATTCTGTTAGCTGAAACCAAGCCGGACGCACCGACGGAAAATACTAATAAATCCAATAATAACAACAATATACCAATCACAAAAGAACTTTTTCCGACTATCGTCATAAACGGAAAAGCGGAAATAACCCGTCCGAGAGTTGTTCAAAATAAGTAGAATTTCGTTTATCAACCACATAAAAAAGGAAATCCTAAAGTTTTAGTTATCTTTAAACTTTAGGATTTTTTTGGTTTAATATAATTTTTATTTGACACAAAGACTATAAATGCGTAATTATTGTGTTTTTATTTATTTGAGAAAAGCCTTAATTCGAGATAAAATTTTCGGATTATTTACATTTTTTTACAGAAGTTTTTGCAACTTTTTAGAAATTCGCTTCATCTGAATTTCGCAATACGGAAACTGTAAAAAAAGGTTTCTGAATAGTTAATAAAAAAATTGAAAGATATAAAAATGCTTGGAGGGAAAATTTTAATGAAGAACTTTTTCAAAGTTATAACGCTTGGTTTACTTTTAACGGTTTTTACAGTTGTCGGCGTAACATCAAATTATGCACAAGATACACAGGCTGAAAAAACCGCACTTTACAACAAATTTCTGGAGAATTACAAAGGTGATATTTCCCAGAGAAAAATCGCTATCGCCGCCGCTAAGGAATATATTCAAAAATTTAACGAAGCAATTGATGAACAGCAAGTTACTTATTTTAAGAGTGCAATTCCTCAATTAGAAGAAGGAATCAGAAAAGAGGAAAAGATTAAAGCCGATAGAGATAAAGCAGAGGCTGAGGCAGCGGCAAAAGGAAAACTTTACAAAGATTTTGATACCGCAGCCAGAGCGGGAAACTGGGATCAGGTTTATGCTTTGGGCAAACAAATTCTTGCCGATGACCCTAATCTGATTGATGTTACTTTGGTTTTAGGTTCGATCGGACTTGATGAGTCATACAAAACTCCGCCGGTTAAAAAGTATAATGATGAAACAATTACTTATGCAAAAGTTGCGATAGATAAACTAAACGCAGGAGCAACTTCCAAAAATTTCGGTGCTTACGGCAAATACGAATATGAGAACAAGGAAAATGCTTTGGGCTGGATGAACTGGACGATTGGAAATCTTCTTTATTTCCAAATGGATAAAGAACAGGAAGCACTTCCGTATCTTTACAAAGCATCGCAATACAAATCCGAAGTTAAGGACTTCCCCGATATTTACAGAGCAATCGGACGCTGGTATTTGAATCAGGTTGCCGAAAAGGAAAAAGTCAGACTCGCCAAACTGACAGCCGCAGATAATGTGGATACGCCGGAAACATTAGACCTTTTGGCACAAAATAAAGGTTATGCCGCCCGTGCGATTGATGCTTATTCGCGTGCGTATAAATTAGCCAAAGCTAATCCGAAAACAACGAAGGAATATAATGATAATCTTTTCAATAAATTGCAGGATTTGTATAAATTCCGTTACGATGAAGACGCTATGAAAACCGATGCGAAGATCAATTCGGATGTAGCGGTAGTATTGAATAAGCCGTTTCCGAATCCGACCTCTCCGGTCGAGCCGGTTGAAAAACCTGCATCGGCGGTGGACGGCACGGAAACAACGGATGCGATGAAAACTACTACTACTACTACTGCACCGACAACAAACGGAGCGGAAAGAAGCAGAACCGTAAACAATACGACAAATACAGCAAAAAAACCGGCAGCCAAGCCGACAACGACCACAAACAAACCTCGCCGGCGTTAATCTCTCAATTAACAAGCGATGCTTTGAAAAATATGAGAAAGCCGAATGCAAATTTTAATGCGTTCGGCTTTCTTTTTTTCCGCATTATTTTATAATAAGTTTTTATGTCGAAACCGCTTGCCAAACTGGAAAAACTTCTCGGTTATAATTTTCAAGATTTGAAATTGCTGGAACGTGCCGTAACTCACCGTTCGTGGGCTTATGAAAAACTTGCCGGAGGAGAAGAAATTGAAATCCGCCATCTGCAAAACGAAACGCTGGAATTTGTCGGTGATTCGGTTTTAGGTCTGGCGGTTGCCGAGTTGCTTTTTAGAAAAAATCCGACCTTGAGCGAAGGCGATCTGACCTTGATGAAACATTATCTGGTCAGTATGGAAACGCTGGCAAAAGCCGCCAAGGAAATCGGTCTGGGCAATTTTATGCTGGTCGGCAAAGGCGAAGAGAAAACGGGCGGAAGACGTAAACAGGCACTTCTGGCGGACACATTGGAAGCCGTCATTGCCGCAATTTTTTTCGACAGCGGCTATGAAACTGCACGGGATTTTGTCAGTCGGATTTTGGATAAGGAATTCAGCCACGCCACGCCGACAAGTTCGATTGATTACAAAACTCTTTTGCAGGAAACCCTGCAAGCCGAAAGGCGTAATGCTCCGGTTTATAAACTGCTGAAAACGGAAGGTCCGCCGCATAATCGAAGTTTTATAGTAGCGGCGGTGTGGGACACGGGAAAAACAAAAGGAAAGGGAAACTCGATAAAATCCGCCGAAATGGAAGCGGCGGAACTGGCT
>JBGTKR010000351.1:0-3436 GCA_041744535.1 Pyrinomonadaceae bacterium | reverse complement strand
GTGAGTAAATAAAGGAGAACAAATTTTTATGGATACGACGGAAATTTTAGTCATCATCGGCGGAGTCGCTTTGATCGTTTTCGTGCTGTGGTATTTTTTCGGCGAGCGCGAAGCGGCATCAGCCGAAATAAGCGAAGGCGGAGTGCAGGAAATAAAAGTTACGGTCAAAGGCGGTTATTCGCCCGATGTGATTGTCGTCAAAAAAGACGCACCCGTGCGCCTGAACTTTTACCGCGATGAAACTTCTTCGTGCAGCGAGCAGATCGTTTTCGGCGATTTCGGAATCGTTAAAGATTTGCCCGCTTTTAAAACTACGGCGATTGAATTTACGCCTGATAAAACAGGAGAATTTACCTTCGCCTGCGGAATGAATATGCTGCGCGGCAAGTTGATCGTCGAGCCGAATAACGCTTAAATAAAAGGAGAAATCGGAAAATGGCTGAAATAATCGTAACATCGCTGCAAAATTTTCAAAACACCGTCCGTTACGGCGACGGGCGCGAATTTGTCATTGACGAACCGTCGAGTTTCGGCGGCGACGATGCCGGTCCCGATCCTTACACGCTTCTGCTGGCAGCACTCGGCGGCTGCACTTCGATGACCGTTTCGATGTATGCCCGCCGGAAAAAATGGAATCTTGAACGAGTTTCGGTTTCGCTTTCGCAGGAACGAGTTCACGCTAAAGACTGCGAAACTTGTGTGAGTAAAGATGATGGTTTTATTCACCAAATCAATGTTTCGGTTAAACTCGAAGGCGATTTGACCGACGAGCAGCATTCAAGACTGCTCGAAATCGCTCAAAAATGTCCGGTCAAGAAAACGCTGACCTCGGAAATTATTGTCAGCTACGAAAAAAAACTTGAGGAGAACTGTTGAATGAAAAAAGATAACGAAAAGCGGCAAGCGAAGGTCGAGAAAAACAAGGGCGAAATGAGCGAGGCGGAAATTGACGAAAATCTCCGGGAAAGCTTTCCGGCAAGCGATCCGCCGTCGTGGACGCTCGGCACGAATCATCGCTCTGTGTCCAAAGAAGAAACGGAAAAAGATAAACACCAAAAAGATTAGTTCAAGAAATGCGAATCGTGTTATCGTTTTCAACGAATACGCATCCTTGTCATAGTCGTAAGAAGGGTTAAAGAATTTTTTTCGGATTGAACATAACTACTTTTTGGAGTTATGGCAATTTCATTATTCGGATAGTCTTTTTGCGGTTTCAAAATGTAAAAAGCCTGCTTGGACCTTCCGCAAATTTTTCTACTTCTTTATAGATAATTGGTATTTGTTAAAAATAATCAACCACTAACTTAAAACCTGTCTAATAACAAACACTGTTGTCTGTAAATATGCGATTTTATGAGATGTTTTATCCTTATTCCCCTCTAAACATCGGCACTTCAAATAGGCACACAACTTGCTTTGTTGATTCGGTTAGACGATCAAAATCCGTCGAGCCGCTTTTGCAAATACTGCAAAAATTTAAAAGACCTTTCTCGGTTTTACTGTTTATGGCAGAAGAAAAATAATATGCTGGCAGACCTTGCTTTTGAAAATGCTGAAAACGGAATGGTCGGCGCACTTTTCAGGCGCGGATTGGTGATTATCGCTTGTAAAGCTAACCGTCCCGACGGTGCCGCTAGTTTGTATCTTGTAGAGTGCGACCAACGGGGTTATGACCATCGAAACTTAGTTCCGGTCGGTTCATACGATGACCTCGATACGGCGGTGACGATTGCAAATATCGGCTACGGTGTCCCGGTGACGGAGTGGGAAACGCTCGAAAGTTTATCGGTGGCAAATTTGCCGCTTCTCTCGCAAGCCGTTCGGAAATATGAAAATGACGAAAAGAAACTAAGGATGAAAGTGGAGAATAACCAATGAAGGCAAATGAAGCCTTGAGTCAATCGGTTGAACTTTTAATCTGCTATGAAACCTGTCGCGGATTGGTAACGATTTTTCAGGAAACGAATGGGGAAAATGTTTCCGCCGAGCCGTTTCATCTGCGTTTTATGCCGTGCGATACGAACGGTTTGCTAAATTCTTGGGGAACGGTGATGGTCGGATCATACGATGATCTTGAATCGGCTTTGGCGGCGGCAACAGATAAATACGGCACAATTGAAAACGATTGGCTGCCGATTGCCGCCGAAGATTTGCCCAAAGGTGGTCACGGTCCGCCGCCATTTGACAGGTGAAGCACGGACTTGAAAACTAATGAAAAACGACAAATACATTCCCGCTTTAAGTTATGATTGGCTCACGCCTTTCTACGATCCGATTGTCGGTTTGACGACGCGGGAAATAACATTTAAAAAGGCGTTGGTCGAGCAGGCGCGAGTTAAAGCCGCACACCACGTTCTCGATCTCGCTTGCGGAACGGGAACGCTGACCGTTCTGCTCAAAAAAACCGTGCCGCAAGCCGAAGTCGTCGGTTTGGACGGCGATTTGCAAATTTTGGAAATTGCCGAAACAAAGGCAAGAAAGGCAGGCGTTAAAATTCGATTTGAGAAGGGAATGTCCTTTGATTTGCCTTTTGGTAACGAATCGTTCGACCGCGTGGTATCGAGCCTTTTCTTTCACCATTTAACGAGGGAAAATAAATTGAAAACTCTACGCGAGGCACGGCGGATTCTCAAACCAAACGGTGAATTTCACGTCGCCGACTGGGGATTACCTGCCAATTTATTAATGAAATTTTCGTCGCGTTTTATTCAAGTACTCGACGGCTTTGAAACAACCGCCGATAACTTCGACGGACTTTTGCCCGAATTTATTAAAGAAACGGGTTTTGAAAATGTTGAGGAAACGAATCGCTTTAATACTTTCTTCGGCACGATTCGCTTGTACAAATCGTGCAAATCTTAAAATTAGGAGAATTATGATGAACAAAAAAATTATTTCCAGCCTTTTAATCGGCGTGATGCTGGCTCTGCCCGCTCTCGCACACGATCTGTTTTTGAAACCCGACAGATTTTTTACAAAAGTCAATCAAAAAGTTTCGATCAGCGTTTTCAACGGCACGTTTCAGGAGAGCGAAGGTGCGGTTTCTTTCGCCCGTTTGACGGATGTAAGCATCGTCGCACCATCGGAAATACGCACAAATCCGAAGGAAGCTGATTTTACAAAAAATGAAACGATTGCCTTTTTGAATTTCGTGCCGAAGGAAGCGGGCAATTATGTCGTCGGACTTTCAACCGTTTGGCGTGAAAATCAATTAAAGGCGAAGGAATTTAACGAATATCTCGTCCTTGAAGGAATTCCCGAAGTTCTGGAAGACAGAAAACGCGACGGCGAACTTGAAATTGACGGGCGTTACCGCTATTCCAAATATGTCAAAACGATTTTGCAGGCGGGAAACAAGCAAACCGACAGCTACAAAACCGTTCTCGGTTATGCGGTGGAAATGATTCCGCAGCAAAATCCGTATAAATTAAAAAAA
>JBGTKR010000350.1:0-5171 GCA_041744535.1 Pyrinomonadaceae bacterium | reverse complement strand
CGTTATCGGACATCAAGGCAGAAGAATCAAGGACATCGGAACAAAGGCACGCCGTGATATAGAAAAATTACTCGGTAAAAAGATTTACCTCGAACTTTTCGTAAAAGTCGTTAAAGACTGGAGAAATCAAGAACGAAACCTCGATGAGATCGGTATCGGCAAGTAAAAATTTTCAATAATCAAGCGGAAAACAATTTGATTGGAATGCAAATTGCAAGTTGTCAATAATTGAGAAACTCTGAAACAGGAGAAAGGAATTATGAGAACCATCAAATTATTAACAGCTTTATTTACGATCTCCCTATTTTTTACAGCTTGCGACCAGACTCAAACGGAAGAACCGAGAAATTTAACTGCACAGCCGGACATTAAAACAGATGCTTTGACGGAATCCGACAATGATTATTGGGCGAGAGAAAATCTCGATCTGCAAGCGGTCGGCAATGTTTTGAAGAAAGCCGACAGTGCCGAAGACTTTGAATATCTGATAAATTCCGATGACGGCATAAATAATTTAGACCTCAACGGCGACGGCTATGCCGATTATATAAGCGTTGCCGAATACGATGACCGCCCGGATAACCGACGCGGTTTGTCCTTGTTCAGCCGCTTTAACGGCAACGATATTCAGGAAATAGCAACGATCATATTTGACCGCGACCGACGCGACCGACGCGGTGCAAGAGTTTATCTGCAGGGAAACGAACAGATTTACGGAGACAGCAACAATTTTTACGAAGGAAACTGGCTTGACACGGGATTGACGATTGCCAATTGGATATTCAGCGACCGCGATGATTATTACCGTTCACCGTATTATTATGATAACTATCCCGATAATTACCAAACCTATCAAGTGGTCGAAACTCCGGTCTATCGGGAAAGAGTTACGGGATATATTGTTGACCCGACGTTTGAAAGGATCAGCAATCCGGCGATCAACATAAATTTGGAATCTCCGTATCAAGGCAGAACTTATGACAGGGTTTATGCAAGATTAGCAAATCCGACCGAACAACAGAGGGTTTTTATTAAAAATAATCCGAAACCGCCGAAATTCAAAGAGTTGAAAGAAATCAAAAAAGCTGACAAGAATTTGGAGAAAGCTATTGATAAAGCGGAGAAAAGAGAAAGAAAAGAAGAAAAGCGGGAAGACAAAGCAGAGAGAAAGGCTGAGAAACGGGAAATTAAAGAAGACAGAAAAGCCGAGAAACGAGAAGTTAAAGCAGAGAGAAAAGAAAGAAAGCCGGAAAAAGCCGACAGAGGCGGAAAAGATAACAATAAACAAAAAGCAAATAAAGGAAACGGAAAAAACAAAGGCGGCAAAAAGAAAGGTAAAAACTAATTGGTTCGCAAAATTTTATGTTTATATTCGATTGTTTTATTTTAAGCAATCGGATATTTTTTTATGGAAATGAAAGATAAACAAAAGTGGTATCAGGTCAAAGTAAAAGTCAGATCGGGCTTTGAAGAAGCGGTTGAATTTGCTTTGAACGAACTTGATTCGCTTGGCAATGAAATAAATAATCTCGGCAAAAAACCGGATGAAGATTTGTGCGTGATCGGTTATTTTAACGAACTGCCGAAGGACGATTTAATAAAAGACCAACTGCAAAAAGCACTCGAAATTTATAATTTTCCAACCGGTTCAAATATAAATATTTCCACCGAAGAGATCGAAGATCAGGATTGGCTTGCCGAATGGAAAAAACATTGGAAACCGACGGAAACGGAAAAATTCATCATCGCTCCGCCGTGGGAAAATATCGAAAACACGGAAAAAATAATAGTCCGCATCGAACCGAATATGGCTTTCGGGACTGGAACACACGAAACGACAAAGCTGTGTCTGCGAGCGATTGAGGAAAATTATGAAAGCGGAATGAGTTTTTTCGATATTGGAACGGGAACGGGAATTTTGTCTATCGCGGCGGCAAAATTAGCCACAGAGGACACCGCGGAAGATGAGAAAGAGTTTTCCAAAAAGCAATCCTCAAAAACCTCCGTGTCCTCTGCGGCTAAAATACTTGCCTGCGACACGGATCAAGACTCGATAAAAATTGCAAAAAAAAATGCGGAACTGAACGACACGAAAGAAATTGACTTCTATGTCGGTTCTATTTCAGATGATTCACCGAAATTTGATTTTATCTGTGCTAATGTTACGGCGGATGTGATAATTCCGATTCTTCCATTACTTATCGAAAAAACCGATAAAATCCTTGTGCTTTCGGGAATTTTAGTCGAGCAAGAAGATTTAATTTTGAAAGAATTAAAAAAATTGAAAATTGAAAACCCCAAAATTCAAACCGACGGCGAATGGATTTCCATAACAATCAAAGTTTAGAAGCTGCTCAGATTATCCATTTTCCATTTTCCGTTATCAATTGTTAATTGTCTTTTTCCGGCGGACGGGCGAGAGGAATATCGCCGTCGTCGGGAATTGTCAGAATCGGGGTTCGTTTTTTGGGTTTTCCTTTTTGAGGTCTGGAACGCAGTATCGGCGGGAGTTTCGGGATGCTGATCGTCAACGGCGAGAGCGATTCCGAGCGTTTCAAAATTGCACCGCCGCGTCCCGCCGTCCACAGATTTTTCCCGCCGAGGTAAACAACCGTCTGCAAAGTGTTGCCGGTGATATTCGGCTGAATTTCCCAAGTTACGCCGCCGTCGCTCGTTAATAGAACTCCGCCGTTTTCACCGACGACAATCGCACTGTTTTCGCCGAAAGCCGTTACATCATAAAGATTCGTTTCGACGGGTGCTTCCTTGTCCTCCCAAGTTTCGCCGCCGTCGGTTGTCCGCAGAATCGTTCCTTTTGCTCCGACGGCAAAACCGAATTTTTCGTTATAAAAACTGACCGAATAAAGATTTTCCGCCAGATTGGTTTTTATCTGCTGCCAAGTTTCGCCGCCGTCCGAAGTCGTTAGGATCGTTCCTTTGTCGCCGACGATAATTCCGCGTTTGGCGGTTACAAAAACCACATCTTCGAGCCAGTTGCCTGTTCCCGATACGAGTTTTTCCCAGTATGCTCCCTTCGTTTGTGAACGCAGAATCGTTCCGCGTCCGCCGACTGCAAAACCCGTTTTTTCATCAACGAAGAAAACTCCGAACAAATCTTCCTGCGTTCCCGAAACGCCTTTTCCCCAAGCCGCTCCGCCGTTATTTGTCCGCAGAATTTCGCCTTTATCGCCGACGATAAAAGCGGTTTCGTCATCATAAAATGAGATCGCATTAAGACTGTCTTCAACGCCCGAATAAACGGGAAGCCATAATTTCCCGCCGTCATTCGTTATCCAGATTCTGCCCCGCGAACCGACTGCCCAACCGATCTCGTCATTGAAAAAAGCCAGATCGTTGATGTCTTCGCGTCCGCCGCGGCTTAAACGCTGCCAGCTAAAACCGCCGTCATCCGTGCGAACGATCAAGCCGTCGTCGCCAACCGCCCAACCCGTGAATTTATCGGCAAAGTGCAGCGAAATAAGTTTCGGATTCGTCCGCACATTAAACGGCAGCCAGGTTTTACCGCCGTCGCCCGTCAGCCAAACCTTGCCGCTGCTGTCGGTCATAAATCCTTTATTTTCATCGGCAAATTCAAGCGTCAGCAAGTCCGCACGGCTGTAAATTTCCATCCGTTTCCACGTTTCGCCGCCGTCTTCGCTCCGCACGACACATCCGCCGTAACCGATGGCGACGATTTTCTCCGCCGATAAAAATCTTGCTCCGGTTAAAAGGCTTTCTCCGCAAGGCTGACTCGCCTTCCAAGTTTCACCGCCGTCATTGGTCGTAAGAAGTTTGCCGAGCGTTCCGACGATCACGCTTCTTTCCGCATCCAACGTCGAAACTTTTAACAAATGATTTTCGACACCGCTTTTCTGAGAAATCCAAGTTAAACCGCCGTCCGTAGTTTTCAAAATGCTTCCGTAAGTTCCGACCACCCAGCCCGTCTTAAAATCTTCGCCGGTAAAAGTTATCCCGTATAAATGGTTTTTCGATTCAACCGAAACTTTTTTCCAATCCTTACCGCGATTATCCGTTGCAAAGATGGTCCCTCTCGCCCCGACGATAAAAGCATTTTTTGCGTCTTTGACAAAAACATCTGAAAGCGTCGTATCAAACGGAGTAAGTTGTTTTTCCCAATTAAATCCGCCGTCATTCGTATATAAAACCGTGCTGTCCGCACCGACGGCAAAGCCCGTTTCCTTGTCCTTCGTCAAATGAATCGAATAAAGCGTATTCCCCTGCGGATTCGGATTCTGCCACTCCCAGCCGGATGGTTGTGGTTTTTGAGCAAAGTTCGAGCCACAGAGAACACAGAGCAGAAAAGAGAAACAGCCAAAAAAGGAAAGCCAAATTCTTAGCTTCCGTCTTCCACTTTCCACTTTCCACTTACCATTTACCACTTTCATCAAATTTCCGTTACGCCGATACTCAAAACCGCTTCATCCATAAAATCTTCATCAACCCGTCCGAGTTCGGCGGTCTTGCGGGCAATGTCGTCGGCGACTTCCTGCACATCGTGTCCGTTATGCCCTTTCACCCATTCCCAAGAAATTTCGTGTTTTGCCGCCGCCTTATCTAAATTCGCCCACCAGTCCTGATTGGATTTTTTTTTGAAATTTCCAAGCATCGTCTGCACGACATACCGCGAATCGCTCAAAACTCTAACTTTACAAGGTTCGGACAACTGCCGCAAACCGATTTCCGCCGCCGCAATCTCCGACTGCTGATTCGTCGCCACGCCCAAAAACTTCGCAAACGCCCGCCAATAACCTTTATAACCCAACAACGCACACGCTCCTGCACGGGAATTTTTCTGCCCGTTCCCAAGCGATGAACCGTCGCAAACTATTGTAACTTCTTTCATAAAATACTATTCAAAAGCCGATTCTATTTTCTCGGCAATCGCGTCCCAAACAATTTCACTCGCATCGCCGATATAAGCCGTCTTGCTCAAAATCTGTTCTTTTCCGATACCGTTTTCATCCCAACTTTGCCTGTTATTATAAATGTTTTGCAAAACCGGCATCGCCCGGTCAATCGCTCTCGCATATTTCGCTTCGCTGCTGTCGCCGTATTCAAACTCCTTCCAAATCTCCAGCAATTCATTTCCCTTCTCTTCCGGCAAAATTCCAAAAATTCTTTTCACCGATTCCAACTCTTTTTCCTTCGCT
>JBGTKR010000349.1:0-1802 GCA_041744535.1 Pyrinomonadaceae bacterium | reverse complement strand
GTCGTTTGATTTGAATTCAGAACAATTTTTATACGGTTTTCGCAAACAGGCTGGAGAATTTTAACAGCATTTGCTAAAAAGGTTTCCCCACCGATTTTCAAAAACGCCTTGTCGCTTCCCATCCGCGAAGATTTTCCGCCCACGAGAATATAACCTGAAAATTCATTAGACATAACAAAACACTTTAAGGGTTTTTGAACAAAATTTCACCTTTCATTTAAGAACAAATAAAAAAAACAGCAAGCTAAACAAATAACTTGCCGTTTTTAAAGGTTTTAATCCGATTAAGATTCAGTTCCATTTATCAATTAACCCTAAAGACAGAATAAACTCTGCTTGTCGGTTGGGCTACATCTTTTTCCTCAAGCGTAACGAACAAACCGAAGTCTCTTAAAGCCGTTTCACTGCGGATTTCGGATTCCTGACGGTTTCCGTTGTTGATAACCTGACCGAGTTTTGAATAGTTTCCGTCCGGCGAAGAAGCCCAGAGAACAAATCGTGCGTTCTTCGGAGCAAGTTTCATATCATCAAAACGCATTTTGATCTTCGTCAGACCGTTTTTGGTCGGATCAATATATGCTTTACCTTTCAAACCTTGCAGTTCACCGCTGAAATCAATTCTGATTTCCGCAGTTTTGGTATAACTCGAAACACCCAAAAGCGGGACTTCATACGCTGACGAAACCTCAGTAGATGCCGCTACCTGTTTGTTATCCGGCACGCTGGTCATTGCCGTCGGCACGACTGCATGACCTTTCGGAACAGCACTTCGGTAAACAACCGGCGTGTCTTTTTCAAAACTCGTTAAACCTTCAGTTGGCGACAGCACCAGCATAAATTGATTAAGCGGAGTCTTGAAGGTTGTTCTGGTCATTCCTTCAGCCGATCTTGCCGGTCCCAAATAGGTAACTTTCCCGTTCGGTTCAACGGCATAAACGAAATAATCATCCGCCGAATTACCTAATGCACTTAGATCGAGATCAATCATTGTCTCGTTTTCCATACGCATTATTCGGGCGTTGCCCCGCGTCGTCGGCATAATTTCGACCATTACTTCTTTTCCGACCGGATACTCGATAACCGTCCAAGTTCCATCCGGGTTTTGGACAACCTCTTTTTTAACCGTTGTAGTTTGAGTTGTAACCTGTGCGTTTGCAATTCCTGCTAAACCCACACAAAAAATTAAACTTACGGCGATTGTATATAATTTTTTCATTGTCATAAATCCTCCTTCTAATTTAGTAATTCATACCCATCGAGGAGAGAGCAAAACAAACTAAATTATTTTACAAAGTAGAAATTTTGCAATTGCCGTGCCAAAATCTTAACCCGTTTTATTAAAGTAATTTATAAAGGATATAAAAAGTGTGTTAAAGACAACTGCTCTAAAATCATACAATTCGTTTTACTTTGAATTTCAAGATTTAATAATTTTGTTGCTTTTTAACCGTTATAATTACAAGTTTTGATGTCGGACAATTGCTTCTTTTCGCCACGCTGCCAATCGGCACAAGCGGATTTCCTTCGGGAAAATAAACCGCCGCACATTGTTTGGGAATCGGATAAGTTACGACGATAAATTTATAAACGTGGCGAGTTCCGTCCGTGAAATAACTCGTAATATCAACCAAATCGCCTTCGGATAAATTACGTTCGGCGATGTCTTTTTCATTCATCAAGATTACCCGCCGCGTGCCATAGATTCCGCGATAGCGGTCTTTGTAATCGTAAATCGTCGTATTAAATTGATCGTGTGAACGAATTGTCGTTAAAAGAAGTTGATCGGGTTCGATTGATATTTT
>JBGTKR010000348.1:0-5590 GCA_041744535.1 Pyrinomonadaceae bacterium | reverse complement strand
AATGTTAATATCCCAATCCTTTAGTGGCGTTCCTACATCCTCTATCTTAGCTTTAATTCTTTGTTCAATTGGTGTGAGTATCATCCAACTATCACTTTGTAAAAAAGAATGTTCATTACTATTCTGTCTAATAAAAAGGCTCAAATTATTTAACACCTTATTTTTGATAACACAAGCAGTCGTTTTTCCTGCATTATTTTCCTTGGAAAACAACAAAATGTTAGTATCTACGGTTGCTGTTTCAAATATTTTTTGTCCAGCAAAATCTACCAATAATAAAGGGTTAGTTTTCTCCGCAAAAAACTTTCTTGTTTTTTCTCCGTAAGCTGCTCGCATCCATTTATTACTGGTAATAAATATTAAAGAACCTTTTTCCTTCAAAACTTTGAATCCCGTTTCATAAAATAAAGAATAAATGTCACCTGTCTTATCAAAAGTTTCATAGCCGCAATTTTCATATTGTTTTGATAATTCTCCACTACTTTTTTGAAGTTGTATGTAAGGCGGATTGGCAATAACAATATCAAATCCACCTTCACGGAAAATTTCAGAAAATTGAAGTTTCCACAAAAAGAAAGGCTTAGATTTCGAGAAGTCCATCGCGCTAAGCACAGTTTGTGCGGTTTCGATATTGAAGAGTTTTTTCTGTTTGAATTCAAGTTCACGATAAAGTCGTTTGAGTTTTGGTGTTTCGTCAGTCTTTTTTAGAACATCCTGTAAATATTGAATTTCATCCTTTAAATCTATTTTAATTTCAGAAATTTCTTTTTGCAGACTATCTTCAATTTTGACAAGGTAATCGCTGATAATTGAATGTTCAAGATCGTTAATTTGTTGGCGTAATGAGCGTTTTTCGTTAGCGCGGGTTTCGTTCTTGAATTTTTCGTGTAACTCTTCTAATTTTGCTAATCGATTCGGAGTTTGATTAGTTTCTACGTTTTGTAAAAGCGGTGAGTTTTGCTTGTCTTTTTCGCTAGTTTTAGTTAAAGCATCGAGTTGTTTTTTTAAGCTCTCGACATCCTTTTCAACTGCTTGCCGTTTAATCAACCCACTTACACCTTGCTGATAAAATGCAAAAAATTCTTGTGATTTTTCGCTAATTTTTTGTTTTAAATCGGCTATTAGGGCAGCCGAATCATCTTTCGGTTTTTCCAAAAGTTTATCGCTGACTAATGAAATACCACGAAATTCTTCAAGCAAAGAATTACCCTGTACAATTTTGTAATCAAGATTAGGTAAAGGCTCTACCCGCCTACGATCTTCTTCATCAACAACTAACGATAACCACAAACGAAGTTTAGCAATTTCAACTGCACCTGAATCAATATCAATTCCGTAAATCGAATTTTCAATCGTATGGCGTTTGAGCTCATAAGTCGACTTACGTGAAACTTTGCCGGTTGAAATCAAAGTTTCACGGGCTTTTACGATTTCTTGCAAAAGTCCAACAGGAAAGGCTCCCGAACCAATTGCCGGATCGCAAACTTTAACATCAGCAAGTAATTTATCAAGCTCATTAGCATTTTCAACAATTGATGATTTTAGCCATTTGTCTTTATGCTCATTGGTTTGTTCGGCTTGATACTCAGCACTCATTGAGCCGTGTAAAATGAAATGTTCAATATCGGCTTTATCCATTTTCGGCAAATTTGCTGAAAGATACTGAATAAGCGATTGTTGGCACATATAAGCTACAATTACGCGAGGTGTGTAATATGTACCTTTGCCTTGTCTTTCATTTTCGGGTAAAAGGTTTTCAAAAACTTTGCCCAACATTTCAGGATCAACGGCAACTTCAGTTTCAAGTGGTTCAGCTTCATTAACCGTAAAATTATAGCGGTCAAAAACATCTAAAATGCCCGTTCCAATATCGCCTTGTTTTGTTGATTCGATATTATGAAAAAGTTCATCCGGAAGAAAAATATCTGTATGAACCCAATCATAATTATAAATTGGTTCAAAAAGACCGCCATTTAAAAAAGGAATTTTACAATCGAATTTTTCGTAATAATCAAAATCACGCTCTTTAGCTAAAACTTCATAAAAAAGAGGTTCAAGATAGTCATTAAAGAAATTCTTTGTTGGCTGTTTGTTATCAAAAAGTTTTCTAAGAAATCTTTTATCGCCATCACCCCACGTATTTTCACGGCTAACACCAAACCAACCTTTTTTCTGTAAGAAATACAGGAAAACTATTTGCCCGAGCAATTTTTTAGCGAAATCATCAAGATTAATATTTTTCTCTGTAAATTCTATTTTGACTTTCTCATTTTGATTAAAAATAGTTCCAAGTTCTGAGCGGGTTTTTATAAATAGTTCTTTATAGCGTTCAAAGAATTCTTTTGTAACCTTTTCAATTTTAAACGCTTCCTCAAGTGGCTCAAGCGTTGGTGAAGATGAACTGCTTAATAAATCAACAAATTGCTTTTGTGCTGTATGACTATTTTCGTTTTTTCCAACTAAAAATGAATAACGACGAGCAGGCGTAAGATTTTTAACAACTAAAGCATAATTTCCTTTTGCATTAAGTTCACGTTCTTTTTCAAGAGTGACATAAGAAAATCGCCAATCTTTTTTGTTGTCTGAAACATATGCTGCCAAAACAGCCGACTTGCCAACGCCTGTATCACTTTGCAAATAATCGGCAGCAAAGTTTCTTAAAGAAGTGCGTCCGCGTTCGAGAGTTGTTTCCTTCTTTAAATTAACAATGAGAATATCAGCGGTTTTAGCATTCTGGTCGGTGAATTCACCAATACGCTCAAAGCTCGAAACTTTATCTTGAAATGCCCTTCGTATGTTTCCACCGCTTTGTTTGAAAGTTTTATTGAAATCAACCTTCTTGAGTAGCTTTTCAATGAAATTACTAAAATTATGTCGATCAAAATCCGATTCGAAGGTTTTTCTAACTAAATTGCGAGGTTCTTCTAGATTCATATTTTTATACGGTTAAATAAAATATTCAGACAAAATCACTTCACGGATTTTAGTCTGCTTTTCTGTTGTTGTTAATTCTTTTTGAACAAAATCTTCTATTGCAATGTTTTCTTTCAAAACCTCCAAAATTCTACGTGAGGCATTTATCTTTTGAATGGCTTTGGAAACTTTACTAATGGTTTTCTTTGCTAATTCACCGTTTTGCAAAGCCTTTATTACATTTTTGAAAAACTGCTCTTCGTCCTCGGTAAAATCTAGTGTTAATTTTTTTTGGATAAAATAATCTAAAGTCTTTAGTAATTTACTTGAAGCATCTCGGCTGGAACCCGAAGCATATTCAGTTTCATGGTCATCTTGCAGCGCCATAGCTAAAGCTTCTTGGTTCTTGGCTAAAAGAGGAAAAAAGTTTTTACCTACTGAAAGTTTTTCTTTACTTTCCGTTTCTAACATTTTAACCGCTTCAAGAAAATCTATTTCTTTAGCTAATAAATCTTCAGCATTTGCTAAATAAAACTTATCTAACTTACCAAGTCTGAAATAGGTTAAAAGGCTGTCAGGGAGAACCCTTTTCTTATCTGAATTTTCAATTTTTTGGGAGGCACGCGCCTTTTTTGGTAAAGATTTTATTTGTGCAAATAGTTCTTTCTGATGTTGCTGCACGTCACGAATGATTTGCAAATATTTCAGTTCACTATTTTCATCTTCTTCGGATTCTCCGGTAATTGTTGCTTTTGAAGTGATTTGCTCAAACAGACTGAAAGATTTTACTTCTTCGTTTTCAGTTAAAAGTCGAGCATCATTTCCAAGCATTTCGATAAAAGCTTCGATTTTGGCTTCGGCAGCAGCTTGTAATCCAATCGCTTCTTCACCTTCGTCAGAAGGAAAGAAATTATAGGTAAATACTTTTTCAAATTTTGTATCAACCCTATTAATGCGCCCAACTCTTTGCATCATCCGAGTAGGGTTCCAGGGAATATCATAATTAATAACTACATTTGAGCGATGAAGCGAAACACCTTCAGCCAAAGTATCAGTAGTTATTAAAATACGATAATCGTCTTTCGGCTTTTGAACACGAGCATCGAAGTTTCGGATAATTTCTTCGCGGTCTTTTTTTGATGAACTACCATTAAAACAAATAACCTTTTCGTTTGATTCGTTTTTGATTCGATTTGTCAGATATTCAGCTGTTTCCTTTGATTCTGTAAATACCAGAAGTTTGGAATTTTTAAAAATAGGATCGTTTTGCAAAAGATGTTTGAATTTCTCCCATTTCGGATCGCGATAGATACTCTTCCAATCCTCATCAATCGTCAACAAAACGCGCAAGTCTTTTTCTAAATCCGCAATAAATTCAGGGTAAAATTCATCCGAACCATATTTTTCTGCTTCATCGGCTTCAATAAGTTTTTCGATAGCTTCGAAATCAGCACTTTCAATTAATTCAAAAATTTGTGCCATTCGCTTTTTGCTTACATAAACGTATCCATTGTGATATGCCTTAATAAATTTTTGATAAATAGCGATAAACCTCTTAAGTGTTAACCGAAAGGCTTCAAAGCTACTTTCAAGGCGTTTGACAAGCAAGACCATCATAAACGCTGCGAGGTTATTTTGGGCAGCTACCCGATTTTCATCTAAATTACCCTTGAAATAACGATCAATTAAAGGACGATAACGGGCATAAGAAATTTGCTGAGCAATTCTTTCAATAGTGCGTGTAAAAATTTCATTTTCACGCTGCGACAGTTCATAGTAGATAGATTGCGGATCGGCAACTTCGGGAAACTTCAGATTTTGTTTTGCCAGATCATCACCATAATAGCTGCTTATTTCCGAACGGGTACGGCGAACCATTAAATACTTTAAAATCCGTTCACGAACTTCACGTGCATTTTCGCGCATTGTATTTAAGTAAAATTCACGGTCGTTGATACGATGGTATGCTCGTAACCGGCTGTTCAAGTTACGGAAAAAATTCTCCAAATTCGGCAAATTTGGTAAAGTGCTGTTGCGCGAACTTTGAAATAATTTTAATTGGCTTAAAAGATCATTTGGGCGATTGTTAAAAGGTGTTGCCGTAACTAATATAACGCCCTTGTCTTTTACTTCGCCGTTTGGAAGTTTGACTTTAGATTTACAAATTTTATGCAGTTTTTCATAAGTTTCGTTATCCTCATTACGAAAGCGATGTGCCTCATCAATAAATACGTAATGAAATTTACTTAAATCGAGTTTTAGAATTTGATCGAGTTTTCCAACTGATTCAACGTGAAATCCGCGAACTCCGAAATCATGAAATACATTCTGCCAAGCTCCCGGGTTGTTTTTATCTGTTAAAGCAGGAGGTGCGATAACAAGACTTCTACCATCAAGCTCACGTGCCAGCATCGCTGCCATATAAGTTTTGCCTAATCCAACGACATCAGCAATAAAAACGCCGTTATATTCCTCAACAATACGTTTGGCAGTTAAGACTGCATCGTGTTGATACTGTAACCGAAGAAAGCCGGTTGAGATCGTGTCAAATGTTGTGGAAATGAATTCATAGCGTTCCTCGCACATTCTTCGTTGGCTTAAATTTTTATCCTTCCATTTTCGGTAATTTGACCTCTTTTAATTTTTCAGGATGGCTGATTATCCGCCACCGGTTCTC
>JBGTKR010000347.1:0-16404 GCA_041744535.1 Pyrinomonadaceae bacterium | reverse complement strand
TTTAGAGTATTTTACAATTTACAATTTTTTCATCAAGGAGGAATTACTTGATGGGAAGATCAAAAGCAGAATACCCTAAACGACTACCTTTGAAACTGAAGGCATCTAGAATCAAATTAAACCTTACACAAGAGAAAATGTATGAAGCCTTAAAAGAAGAAGGAGCATCGCTATATCCAGGTTATATAAGTTTATATGAGTTGGGTGAAAGGCTACCTAGTCTTTTAGTATTGCTCGCTTACTCAAGAGTTAGCCAAATTCCTATGGAGTATTTTGTAGATGATAATTTGGAATTCCCTCTATCAGATAATAAATAAAGCGTTATATTAAAAATATGATTCAGATTTATAAGAATAACTTAGCAAACAAACCGCCATTATTCGGCGGAGTTGTTACAAAACAGATAAAACAAGATCAAAAAGTTAAACCTAATGGTATGCAATTTCTCGAAGGTGAGATCATTGATGAAATAGAGAATTTTTTTGTTGATTCTGCTAAGTTCTTGGATTTGAAAATGCCAACTAATCATCAACATATTCAAATAGATTACGGTGAAATACTTTATAAAGATTTTGAAATTAAGAGATTGAGTTTTAAGGGAAACTATCTTATTAGCGGCACTTGGAATAGGCATTCACTCGTTAGAGAGTTTGAGATAGGAGAACCCTTTTATTTTCAAACATTAGAAGATTTTCAAGAACTTAGTCCTGAAACTGCTCCCATTGAATACTTGAGCCTTTATAGAGTAAGAGAAGGTATCTTGTTAAATTGGAATTTATACGGAGAAACTTACAACGAACTGATTGGTCATAAAACTTCTAAGAAATATAATAGATTCGTTATTAAAATTATTGAGGATGAACCGATAGGAAAAGCAAAACATACTCCTACTAATAAAATGTTTTCAAAACAACTTGATGTAAGCAAAAATGAAAGAGTTCCCGCAGAAAAAATATCTTACGACTTATTTGGTAAATACGAGAGTATAACTAGCAATAATGAATTAGGGCTTATTAATTTTACATTTGACAAGAAAAAAATAGCGTCTAAGGTAAGTAAAAAGTTATTTAACAATTCAGATTACAATCCACAATCGCTGATTGATTCAATTAGGGATTATGAAATAGACAAGGATGATAAAGTTCTTCCAAAAATACGAAAAGAGCTTATAAAGGAAGAAGTTGATGATATTTTATCTAACTCTTACAGTTCGATAAAAAGAACTATGGAGCAATACTTGTCAATAACTCAAGATGCTTTAATTTCTTTGTTATTTTTGAATTTGCACGGAACTTACAATGATAAAATTGCGAGGAAAATTGTTGATGACATTCGTAAACGATTAAACGATTTGTTGGATGAAAATTGGAAGCAGGTTCGAGGTTATCCAAAAGGTCACAAAAGAAAGAAATCTCCCAGAAAGAAGACGAAGTTAGAAAAACAAGAAGAAAAACTCAAAATACTTTCGCAATATAAAGAGATTCGTTCTAACCTTGCCGATTTATTAACCGATGGAGAAAGACTCCTTCACAAAGAGGACGTAACTATAAACATTCTGGCTAATCATATGAATGTCAATAAGAAAACAATATCTAATCGTCTCAAAAAGATGGAACATCTTATTACCCTTGATACAAATGAATTAGTTAGAAAGCAGAAATCCAGCCAACCTCAGCTTGCGAATAGTGTATTCAAAGCCATCAAAGATAAAGTTTATGAAGAAATTATGAAATAAAGTTATCCATACTCGACATCAACAGCAAACCTTTTAATTAGCTGATTAAATAGAACTTACACTCCCCTAACTTTAAACCAAAATCACCATTATTTTCTCAAAAGTCCAATTTGTAATTAATGTTTTTTTAGATGATTCCACTTTTTGCCTTTCAGAGCCTTCTACTTTGAGATAATTAAAAGTGTCGCATATATATGGGACAAATTTTATTAACTGACTATTTCAATGAGTAGTAAAAAGACAAAATGGATAAAGCTGTCAGAAATGGCAAGCCTTTTGAATCGGAGTGTAAAACAGTTTCGCAAAGATGTAGCTAAGCAAATGATTCCCCACATCACTCTTGGCAAAACAAAGATGTTTGACCAAACTGAGGTCGAGAACTTTCTCAGATCGCAATCAACAAACTCTGCTGAAATTAAAATTAACAAAAAAAGCAAAAGAAAGAAACCATCGAAATACTACAAAAATAAATCTTCAGAAAATTCAAATTACAAAGAATTACTCGGACTGAAATAAAATTCATTGTTTGCTATTATTTAGTAACGGTTTATGTCTGTCTGAAAGGAGTAATTAATTATGCCAATCTACACAGACAAGAAAACTGGAGGATTTTTCGTCCAGTTTAATTATGAAGGCAGAGCATACAAAAAACGTCTGCCAAAAGAAATAGGAAAAGAGGATGCCAAGAAATTTGAAACAAAGTGGAAACACGAATTGTTTTTTGAGGACTTACATCCTAAGAAAAAAGAAATAGTCTTTGAAGATTTTTTGATTGAGTATTTTCTGCCCTTCGCAGAGAACACTCACACCGAAGAAAACTTTAAGCGGGATGTTTTTGTTTGCAAGGTCGCTTTAGAGTTATTCAAGGCAAAAAATCTACGGGACATATGTTCTACAGACATTGAACAATATAAAGCCAGAAGACAAAAAGATCCGATCGCTGAAGGAAAGACAAGAAAACCTGCTACGATCGTCCGCGAATTAGCAGTTATTTCCAGTATCTTTTCTCTGGCAGTCAAAAATGATTTTGTTGATTTTAATCCTTGTTCGAGAGTGAAAAAGCCTAAGTTTAGTAATTTGCAAAATACGGTTTTGTCACTCGAAGATGAAGAAAAATTTCTTGAATCATTTGAATCTGAATGGTCAAAGGACATCTGTATTATGGTTTTGAATACGGGGCTTAGAAAAAATGATGTGCTTGGTTTGAAGAAAGATGAAATTGATCGAAGAACCAACTGTATTATTTTGATCCAAGGAAAGACTCAACGCACCGTTACTATACCAATGAATGAAACAGTCAAAAAACTGATTGAATCAAGGTGGAATAACGAAAGTGATCTAATTTTTCCAAGTCCTGTAACGGGGAAAGTCGGAGTTGATTGCAAGACCGCTATTGACGGAGCTTGTGAGAGAGCAAAGATTTCTCGCGTGACACTTAGAGATTTGCGAAGAACATTTGGAACAAGGCTTGATGAACTCAATTACAGTTCGTCAGTAAAAGCCAAACTATTAGGACACGGGGATTTGCGTTCAGTTCACAGATACGAACGCGGAACAAAGATTTTGCGTGAGGCTGTCCTACAACTGGAAGCAAAACCTGCCATATTCCTGCCACATAAAGAAAAAGACTCACGGGGCGTTCCCGTAAGTCGTTGAAAATAAAAGAGCCATCCATCGGATTTGAACCGACGACCTACGCATTACGAATGCGTTGCTCTACCAACTGAGCTAGGATGGCTTAAATTTTTTCGACAATTTTTGAATTTTGCCGAATTCAAAATATACGTTTCAAGCCTTGTAAATGTCAAGCAACAGGTCTTTATTTTGCTAATAATTAAAATACATTTTGATTTATCCACCGTGAGAAAAAATCAATCAAAGTTTCTGAAATTAAAACGTGTCAATTGGCTTTGGCTGTTTGCAAAATGATATTCTTAAATTTAACGGTAAAACTATGTTTAAGAATTTTACAAAACCTCAGCGGGTGGTAATTACGGGTTTCGGATGCGTTACACCGATCGGAATCGGTAAGGATGGTTATTGGCAGGGTTTGAAACAAGGAAAAAGCGGAATTGGAAAAATTACAAGTTTTGATGTGTCCGATTCGGCTGTGCAGATCGCGGCGGCGGTCGAAAATTTTGACTGGAAAGAGGAACTTGATTCAAAAGATTACCGCCACGTTCCGCGAACCGTTCCACTGGCTTTGCGAGCCGCACGGGAAGCGGTTGCGGATGCCGAAATTGATTATGAAAATTTGGCTTTAGCAGACAGGCAAAACTTCGGAGTGGTCTTAGGCACGGGCGGCGGCGGGCTTTCTTTTACCGAGAAGCAATATGAGATATTTTTTGCGAATAATGGCAGGAAGGCGAGTGTTTATACAATTCCGAGTTCGACACACGGCGGCTTGTCGAGCGAACTTTCGATGGTTTTCGGACTTCACGGGCTTTCTCATATTATTTCAACCGGCTGCACGAGTTCAACCGATGCAATAGCTTACGCAGCTCAACATATTTCGCTCGGAAAACAAAAAATGATGCTGGCAGGCGGTTCGGATTCGCCGATTGCACGGGGGATTTTAGAAGGTTTTAATTTAATGACCGTTCTGACAAGAGATTGGAATGATGAACCCGAAAAGGCTTCCAGACCGTTCTCAAAAGACCGTTCGGGAATAGTTTTGGGCGAAGGTGCTTGGATTTTTGTGTTGGAAACCTTGGAAAGTGCCAGAGAACGCGGTGCGAAAATATATGCGGAAATAAAAGGTTACGGAGCGACCTGCGATGCTTATCATCGGGTTCGTCTGGAGGAAAACGGTGTCGAACCTGCCAGAGCGATGAACTTAGCCTTGGAAGATGCGGGAATCTCAAAGGAAGAGATTGATTATGTAAACTTACACGGAACTTCGACGCAGTTAAATGACCGCATCGAAACGCAAAGTTTGAAAAACACCTTCGGCAAACACGCTTACAACTTGTCAACCTCGGCAACAAAATCACAAATCGGACATCCGCAGGGGGCAAGCGGTGCGGCGGGAATCGGTGCGACGCTTCTGGCATTAAATGAAGATATTATCGCTCCGACAATAAATTTAGAAATTCCCGATGAAGATTGCGACCTCGATTACACACCGAATGTCGCCAAAGAGAATGTCGAGATAAATAACGCTTTGTGCAACTGCATCGGCTTCGGTTCAAAAAATTCGGTGTTGGTTTTAGGAAAAGTTTAGACTGGAGCCACGAGCGTCCCGGTTGTGATGAGCGTTTCTTAAACGCGAAAGCAAACTTCAAACTTTAAATATAAAATTAATCTTTAAAGATTATAAACTTTGCTTTCGTGCTATCGCACTCATTGCAATCGAGCCGATTGCGTTCCAGTTCATATAAGGTTTTCTTTCGTCATATTTTCAGTTCTTACGGAATCTTTATCCAGTTCCTTATTTTCGCGTATTTCGGACAGAGAATTGACTGAGATCAATCCTTCCGCCGCCGCGTGATTTGCTGCAAATTCGCTGTCTTGGGCAAATACGAGCTGGCTTTTGCTGTCCTGAACTTCTCTGATTAAGGCTTCCACATCGTTTTCAACGGCAAATTTATGATTGACCTTTCTGATATAGATCGCACGAATCTTATTCGGATATTCTTTAACTACCCGTCTATAAATTTCCGGGTCTTGTTCGCTGTCATCACCGACTAATACAAATTGTAAGTGTGGATAAGTTTCAAGAACTTTTTTGATATTCTCGAGTTTGTGGGTTTTATGATCGCTCGAAGTAAAAGACGTGTGCGTTCCGAAATCTTTTAAGAAGATCGGTCCGAGCGGAATTTCCTGTAATTCCAAGAATTTAACGAGTAATTTGTAAAGATTATAAGGACTGCTCGACACATAAAATATCGGATTATTTTCATTTCCCGAAATCCCGTTCTGCAACGCCCGATAAAATGCGGCGACTCCTTCAAACGGCACTCGCGTATGTGCATTTGAAAGGATCGTCGTCATAATCATTCTAACTTTGTTGCCGACATCGGTTTTAAGAATCGTATCGTCAATATCGCTGATAATGCCGAATTTTGCCGTGTCGGGCGGAATTAAAGCCCGTCCGATTGCGGTGATCTTTTTTTCGTCTTCGTCTTGCGGTTCAAGCAATTCAAATCCGACATCGTGCCAGAGTTCTGCATTCGGTTTATTAAAAGGCTTTAATTCAACATCAAAATAACCTTCTTTGTCGGTCGTAACTTCTTTTTCGACGCTTTGAAAAAATGCTTTAATGCGGGCATTCGGAACTTCGTCGGTTTCAAAGTGGCGATACATATTTTTCAGGTTTCGCCATTTGCCGTCGGTTTTCATCGAATCCCGAAACCCTTTATCCGCCAACACACGACCACGCAGAAAAATCTTTTCGGAATTTCCAAAACCCATATAAGGCGTAATCAAAAGCGAATCATAATCGTCAAATTTTTTAAGCTGCCGCCGCACATCGTCCGACCAGTCATCTGCACGCTTGAAGATATTTTGTAATTTTGTTTTCCAGTCGCTCATAAAATTATATTCAATCAAAGATTTAGATATTTTAGAAATTACCAAAACAAAAAAAGGACGGGATGAAACGATTAAATTTCACCCCGTCCTTTTATTTCTGCTCTTTCAAATGTTATCCGTTCAGGCGAATTGAACGAATCATATTGCTGAAAGTGTTGTTATATCTGGAATACTCACTTTGCGGTGCGACTGCAACTAAATAGAATAAATTGCCGTCCCGCAACTGCGTCGTATAAATTGTTACGATCTCCGTCTGTCCGGTGATCGGTGAACGTCCCGAAAGCTGTGTTGCATAAGCATTTCTTCCGCTGATCGAGGTTCTCGTAAAACCCTGCGTCTGACGCAGATATGAATTAGCCTGCGTGATGCCTTGCACGTAATCTTCGGTTGCCGCTTCCAGATTTGTTCTGGTTTGAGTAATTCCGATCAAAGCACCGTGTGTGATGCCCTGATTTCCGTAAGCACCATTCGGAGCAAACCAAACTGACTGTTCCATCGGAAATTCCTGCCAGTTGGTCGGAATACTTACTCTCAAAAAGTTTCCGCCCTGATAGGTTCTGTATCTCGAAGACGGAAGTTGAACTCTTCTCGAATAATTTCCACGCGACATTTCGTTGTTTGATCCGCCACCTCTATTTCCGGTTGTATTTCCACCGCCTCTGCTCGCACCTCTTTCGATCTCAGCCATTGTCGGAGCTTGCGGCAATCTTCCCAGACGGCTTTGGGCATCCTGAAAACCTCTCGTATATTTGATCGGTTCGGGCGAAACTCTTAAAAGTTGTGCTTCGCGGTTGATTTTTTCGTAGCGGTTTTGCGGATTCGGGTGACTGCTTAAAAATTCGGGAGCCCGGTTTCCGCCGCTCTGCCGGGCGATTGTCTGAAACATATTTGCCAGATCACGCGGATCATATCCGGCACGTGCCAGAATCTGTGCACCTAAAATATCGGATTGCGATTCATATTCACGACTGTATTTTGTCTGAATGGCAGTTGCAACCAAAGTGCCGAGTTGAGCTCCGGTTTGTCCGCCTAAAATTGCTCCGCCTAAAATAAGTCCGATCGTTCCGAGTTGTGTGCCTAAATTATTTTGCTGTGAAGCCTGTGCCGTTCCGTGGCGAAGTGCGATGTGCGAAATTTCGTGTGCCATCACGCCCGCCATCTCGCCTTCATTTTTAGCGGCTGCGATCATTCCGCGATTAATATACATCGGACCGCCCGGAAGTGCGAAAGCGTTTATATCTCGTGCGTTTACGACCTTGAATTGATATTGAAATGCCGGTTGCCGAAACTCGGACGGAATCGCCGCCACCAGACGGTTTCCGACGGCTTGAACATAATTTGTTACGACCGGATCGTTTAAGATCGGAAATTGCTGTTCAACCTTAGCGGCGGCTTCGCGTCCGACCTGAACATCATCCGAAACCTTATAATCATTTTTGGGCATATTGACTCTGGTTTGTGCCAAAGCCATCATCGGCATCATCAACATTGCCCAAATAAGTCCGAGTGCCGCAATATTTTTACTTAAATTAAATTTTTTCATCTTTCCTCCGAAAATCTGCTTAAACGAATTGTGCTTTTAATTATTAAAATGTATCCCAACTTATACAATAAGCAAACATTATGCCTAACAACTGTAATTAAGATAAAAAACGTAGGAAAAAGTTTGTCTGAATCTTTGAAAACCTAGTTAAATAAAGGCGTAGAAGTATAAATTACGGTTGTCATCTTGAATAGATTTCAAAAACCGCAGGGGAAGGTTTGATGAATTTATAACATTTACGGAATATACAAATATACCAAATGGGATAATTTGAATTAAATTAATACGGTTTACTCACGGCTTTAGCAACGTCTAAGGACTCAATCGGATGAGAATGGTTTCTGGATGAAATCGGTTCCAGGACTTCGCGGATTCTGGTTATTAACGGCAGAATTTCTTTGGAATCGAGTTTTTCAAAATGTGTCTTTTTTACTAAAATTGACAGAGCAACGTCATTACCTAAATCATTTAATAAATCCATTTTTTCTCCAGTAAATAAAAAGTTAAAAAGTTAAAACGATATTGAACAAAGGAAGGATGATCCCGATTTCGGGGCGTTCATTACCGAATTTTATTAGTTGATAAAATGATATACCTCTTATGTTAGAACAATGTTAAATAAATGTTAAATCTGCAGCGTAAATAATTTAGTGTTTTTAAAATTTAAGTATAATTTAACAATTGCGGGACTAATTTGATCTATAATTAATCAATAAAATTTTAGTTTGTCTGAAACTGTGCGAAAAAGTCTTGCTGAGTTATATCGAAATAAATGAAAGTTTTCAGAAAACATTAATCAGGAGATTTAATTTTAAGAATGAAACATTTTACAAGAAATTTTTTTTTAACGGCATTAGTTTTCACCGTCGCACTTGCAGCGGCGTGCAGCGGTGATGCGATGGGCGATAAAACCGGAACAACGACCGACAGCGGCGGAGATATTAGCCTGACGGGTTCGGGAGCGAGTTTTCCCAAACCGATCTATGAAAAATGGGTTAATGAATATCAGAAGATAAATCCGAAAATAAAAATTGATTACCAATCCAAAGGTTCGGGCGGCGGACAGAAGGATATTTCGCAGGAACTCGTTGCCTTCGGTGCTTCGGATGATCCGATGAAGGATGAAGATATGGCAAAGGCGAAGGGCGGCGAACTGCTTCACATTCCGACGGTTTTGGGTGCGGTTGTAATGACCTACAATCTCGAAGGCGTTGACCAATCCTTGAAACTTACGCCGGAAGTTATTGCCGATATTTATCTGGGCAAGATCAAAAAATGGAACGATCCGAAACTTGCGGCGGATAATCCCGATGTTAAATTTCCCGATGCCGAAATCACGCCCGTTTATCGAGCCGATTCAAGCGGAACAACGGCGGTTTTCACGGATTATTTATCAAAAATAAGTCCCGAATTTAATGAAAAAATTACTTCCAACAAACAACCAAATTGGGTTAAAGGAGTCGGAATCGGTGGAAAAGGTAACGACGGTGTGATGGGACAGGTTAAAAATGCTCCGAACACGATCGGTTATGTCGAAGTTGCATTTGCAAAGGAAAACAACCTGCCCTTTGCTTTGATAAAGAACAAAGCCGGAAATTTTGTCGAGCCGACAATTGCAAACATTTCGGCGGCGGCGGCGGGTTCGGTGGCGGATATGCCGGACGATATGCGTATTCAGATTACTAATGCCGATGGCGAAAATGCTTATCCGATCTCCAGTTACACATACATTCTGGTTTACAAGGAGCAGAAGGATGCGGTTAAAGGAAAGGCTCTGGTTGACTTTCTGTGGTGGGCGACTCACGATGGAGAAAAATTTGCCGCACCTCTGCATTATGCACCGCTGCCGGAAGAAGTTGTAAAAAAGGTCGAAGCAAAGATCAATTCGATCACATCGGGCGGCAAACAACTGCACGAAGGCGGCAACGCGGAAGCAAAAACGGCGGGAGAATAAATAAAGTTTGGCTGAAACCGGAACAATCGGCGATAAAATTTTCCGCACCGTTTTGTTGATTGCCGCTTCGACGATTCTAGTAATAATCGTGGCGATGGTCGCAATGATGGTGTGGAGTTCTTTGCCGACGATCAAACAATTCGGACTCGGTTTTTTATCGGGAAGTGATTGGCAACCCGCATCGGATATTTTCGGTGCGTTGCCGTTCATTTACGGCACGATCGTGTCTTCCGTCATCGCTCTGATAATCGCCGTGCCGCTGTCTTTGGGCATAGCGATTTTTCTGGTTGAACAAGCTCCGAAAAAGATCGCTGTGCCGATCGGCTTTTTGGTCGAATTGCTGGCGGCGATTCCTTCCGTGGTTTACGGACTTTGGGGAATTTTCGTGCTTGCACCGTTTATCAGAAATTATCTCGGAGCGTTTTTGCAGGAATATTTCGGATTCATACCGCTTTTTGAAGGGCGTTTGACGGGTTTTGGAATGTTCACCGGCGGAGTAATTCTGGCTTTGATGGTTACGCCGATTGTTACGGCGGTCGTGCGGGATATTTTGGAAGTCGTCCCGACGACGCAGCGTGAAGCGGCACTCGCACTCGGAGCGACGAAATGGGAAACGACAAAAATCGTTTTGGGAAATGCCGCATCGGGAATTGCGGGTGCGATAGTTTTGGGTTTGGGACGGGCATTAGGCGAAACAATGGCGATCACGATGGTTATCGGAAATTCTCCGACGATTTCCGCGTCGCTGTTTGAACCCGCCTACACAATCGCTTCCGTCCTCGCCGCAAATTTCGCCGAAGCAACCGACAGACTTTATTTGAGTGCCTTGATCGAAATGGGATTGGTGCTTTTCCTTGTAACCTTTATCGTCAATGCTCTTGCAAAACTATTAGTTGCACGAGTCGCCAGAGGTTCGGGAACGGCGAAAGCGACTTGAAGCCGGATTTCAAATTTCAAATCTCGGATTTCAGATATTGGAATCTTGAAAATAAGAGCAATGAATCTCTTGTTTTGAAATTTGAAATCAGAAATTTGAAATTTGTATTTATGAGTGAAGCTATTCACAAACGCAGAAAACTCGTCAGCAGTATAATGACTGCCATCACGGCGGCGTGTGCGGTTTTTGCGATTGCGGTTTTGTTGATAATTCTGACTTATATTTTCGTGCGTGGAATTTCGGCGATAAACTGGGAATTTATTACCGACACGCCGAAACCAGTCGGCGAAGGCGGCGGAATCGGGAATGCGATTGCGGGTTCGGCGTTGATGACTCTGCTTGCGTCGGTGATCGGTCTGCCGATAGGAATCGGTGCGGGAGTTTATTTAGCGGAATTCGGCGATAATTGGTTCGGCAATACGGTTCGCTTTTTGTCCGACACGCTGATCGGTGTTCCTTCGATCATTATCGGGATTTTTATATATACGCTGGTCGTCGTGCCGATGGGCAGGGCTTCGGGTTTTGCGGGTTCAATCGCACTTGCGATCATTATGATCCCGATTGTCGCCCGCACGACGGAAGAGATGATTCGCCTCGTGCCGAAATCTATGCGTGAAGGTGCGTTGGCACTCGGAGCTCCGCAGTGGCGTGTTACGTGGAATATCGTGATGCCGGCGGCGGCTTCGGGAATCGCCACGGGTGCGATGCTTTCGATCGCCAGAATTTCCGGCGAAACCGCACCGCTTTTATTTACGGCGTTGAACAGTCGTTTTTACAATTGGTATTATGATAAACCGATGTCGTCTTTAACCGTGCAGATTTATAATTTCGCCACCGGACCTTTCGAGGTCGAACATCAGATGGCTTGGGCGGCAACGCTTATTTTGGTCGGGTTGATTTTGATAATAAATATTATAGTAAGATTTTTAACACGCAAGAAGTTTTAAGAGGTGAGAGGTGAGAAGTGAGAGGTGAGAAGTGAGAGGTAAGAAGTGAAAGGTGAGAATTAATAAAAAAATCTCACTTCTTACCTCTCACTTCCAAAGAAAGTATGGAAAGTAAGATCAGCGTTTCAGATTTGGATTTTTATTACGGGGATTTTCAGGCTTTGCAAAGCATAGACATTGAAATTCCCGAACGCGAGGTGATGGCGTTTATCGGACCTTCGGGATGCGGAAAATCCACGTTTTTGCGGACGTTCAACCGGATGAACGACACGATTCCGATTGCCCGTGTTGACGGCAAAATTTTGATTGACGGCAAGGATATAAACGCTCCGAAAACCGATGTCGTCGCACTTCGACGCAAAGTCGGGATGGTTTTTCAAAAGTCTAACCCATTTCCAAAATCCATATATGAAAACGTCGCTTACGGAATCCGCATCAACCGTCTGCATTCGAACAAATCGGATTTGGATTATCGGGTTGAAAAAGCCCTGCGTGATTCGGCTCTCTGGGATGAGGTCAAAGACCGTCTGAACACTTCCGCCTTCGGATTGTCCGGCGGACAGCAGCAAAGACTCTGCATCGCACGGGCGTTGGCAGTTGAGCCGGAAGTCGTTCTGATGGACGAACCAGCTTCGGCACTCGATCCGATTGCCACACAGAAGATCGAAGAACTCGTCGTCGAACTAAAAAAGAATTACACAATCGTCATCGTAACGCACAATATGCAGCAAGCCGCCCGCGTTTCGGATAAGACGGCGTTTTTTATGCTCGGAAAATTAATTGAAATGAATCCGACGGACAAAATGTTTACAAACCCCGAAGAGAAATTGACGGAAGATTACATTACGGGCAGATTCGGCTAAAATTACCTTATGTTTTATAAACGACATACAAATATCAGTTTAAATCGTTTATAATGAAATAGATATTAAAAATGGAAAGAATAATTGACCAAAGTTTGGATACGCTTCGAGATAAATTGCTGCTGCTTGGCGGAGCAACCGAAAAGGCTGTGCATAATTCGATGAAATCGCTGACGACACGCGACAGCGATCTTGCCCGGCAGGTTATCGAAGATGATAAATTCATCAACGGTATGGAACTGGACATTGACCAGATGAGCATCGAAATACTCGCACTCCAGCAGCCCGCCGCTTATGATCTGCGGTTTGTGATCTCCGTCGCCAAGATAACGCCCATTCTCGAACGCATCGCCGATCATTCCGCTAATATTGCGGAAGCCGCCATTGTTTTAAATAACGAACCCGAAGTAAGAAATTACGTGGATTTTCCGAAAATGGCTGAGATTGCCGCCGAAATGCTTCGGAGTGCATTGGATGCTTTTACATCGGAAGATGCGGATTTGTCGCGGCAGGTCATTAAGCGGGATAAGGAAATTGATAAAATTTACAACAAGGTTTTTAATGAACTGATCGAAATGATGATCGAAAATCCCGAAGCAACGACGGGTGCGGCACATCTGCTTTTTGTTGCCAAACACTTGGAAAGAATCGGCGATTACGTTAAGGATATTTGCGAACTGAACGTCTATCTGACCGAAGCCGCTTTTATCAAACACAAGAAAAGCATAAAAAAGATCAATCAATGATTTTCAAATAATTTTGCAAAACCTGCCGTCGGGGAATTTACTTTTTCTTCGGCGGCTCATTTTTGTTGCCCCAATAAAAAGCCCTGACGACCAAAAAATAAACCAAAAGACACAAAAAGCACAAGGTTAAAAAGAAAAGTATTATCCACATTAAAAATGACATATTTAAAAATTTTACTTTGACAGGACTTTCGCTTTGAATGCGGAAGCCCGCTACGCTCGTAAGGGCAAAAACACATTTACTGCGTGCGTGTTTCTGCATTTTACTGCGTTATTCTGTTTTCAAGCGAAAGTCCTGCTTAAATTCTCAGGGAGTCAGCCATTTCATCTCAAAATCACCGTTTTCGTTCCAGACGAACAATGAACGGCGATTTCCGCGAACATCTAATTCCAAACAATCAATTTGATTAATTGCGGTAGAAATTACGGCGAAATTTGCCCGTCCCTGTTCGCTTTCTTCTCTTGTCGGATCGCGTTCGATAATTTCTTCGGGCATTCCGTGAGTCGGTTTTTTACTGATCTGCGTCGGGGCTTTGCCGATATAACAGCGGCGGCTGAAAAGTGCGGTTGCCGCCCATTGTTCTTTGGCAAGTTCGTCGTCGGTGTGAATTTCCGCGATGCCTCTGATGCGTGCCTGCAGATTTTCTTCCGCGTTATAAAAAAGATACGAAACATTTTTGTTGTTTCTGATCTGTTCGATCTTCGGCGAACCGATATGTGCGTGAAAAGCGATCTTTGCGGGCTTTCGCCAAAACCTACGCAGAACGACAACCCGCAGCGAAGGTGCTGAACCATTTTCCGTTCCCAAAACAGGCGTATGAAAAGGATGTTTGCGGTCAATAACTCCCAAGTCCAAATTCTGCCAGATTTTCTTTAAAATATCGCCGTGCGAAACCGGCTTATCCCAAATTGAATTCATAAGCTTCTACAGTGGTAAACGGTGAGTAGTAAGTGGTAAGTTATGAATTTCTTTCACTTACCGTTTACCACTTATATCATTTTCTCGATTATAGCACTTGCAAAATCTGCGGTTGAAGCCGTTCCGCCTAAGTCTTTCGTGCGGACTTCGCCTTCGCGGAAAACGTCCATTATTGCTTCTTCCATAAGGTCTGCGGCTTCAAATTCATCTATGTGCCGGAGCATCATTATAGCCGAAAGCATAATCGCCGTCGGGTTGGCAATTCCTTGTCCGGCGATGTCGGGAGCAGAACCGTGAACGGCTTCAAATGTCGCGGTGTCTTCGCCGATATTTGCTCCGGGAGCAAGTCCGAGTCCGCCGATCAAACCTGCACATAAATCCGAAACGATGTCGCCGTAGAGATTTTCCATCACGACCACATCAAACTGTTCGGGACGCATCACAAGCTGCATACAGGCATTGTCAATAATTTTGTCGTCGGCTTCGATTTCGGGATAGTCTTCGGCGACTTTATAAAAACAATCCAAAAACAAGCCGTCCGACAATTTCATAATATTCGCCTTGTGCATCGCCGTAGCTTTTTTGCGACCTAAGCGTTTTGCATACTCAAAAGCGTATCTGGCAATTTTCGTCGAGGCTTTTTCGGTAATAACTTTGATTGATTCGACCACGCCCGGCACGACAATATGCTCCAACCCCGCATATAAATCTTCGGTATTTTCACGCATCACGACCAAATCCAGTTCGGGATAACGGCATTCGACATTCGGCAGAGCCTTAACGGGTCGCACATTTGCGTATAGATCGAGAGCTTTTCGCATTCCGACATTGACGGACGTAAAACCTTTGCCGACGGGTGTCATCATCGGACCTTTTAAGGCGACTTTGTTCTTTTTGATCGAATCAATTAAAGAATCAGGCAAGGTCGAACCGAATTTTTCGAGTGCCTGAGCTCCACCGATCTGCGTTTCCCATTCGATCTCAACACCCGTCGCTTCGATAACTCCGACGGTTGCCGCGATAATTTCAGGTCCGATTCCGTCGCCCGGAATAAGTGTAATTGTATGTTTAGCCATTTATTTTTATTCTGATTTTCTAGTTTTAATGCTTATTACGCAATATATTAACACGCTCAATCGTTTACCTCATAATAGCCAATCTACAACATTTTCTATTTCTATTTCCATAAAATTTCGGTAACTATCTACGTCAAATATTAATAAAAATATCGTATCGCAAAAAAAAAAATCAAATAGTGGATTTTTTTTGAAATGTCTTGAAAAAAATCGCCACTTATAAGTGAAAACACTTTTTAGTGAATAAGATTTTGATTTTTGTAGGAGAAGAATAATGAAAAAATTATCAATTATTGCAATAGTAATTTGCTTAGGAATTACAACAAATATTTTCGCTCAAAGCAATAAAGGAAAGCCGGCACGTGTATCTGATGTTTACGTAACTGCTGAGTTTCAAACTTTCGGAGCAGAAGGCACTTTTAATAAAATCACTATGGATACTTCTATGCCGTATGAACACAATAAAGATGGGGTTTCTGCTCAATTCTTCGCAGGCGGATCGAAAGACCTTGTGATTCAACTATTGAATTCACAAAGATATGACTGGTTTGATCTTAGCGAGGTTGCCGACTCAACTAATCAACCCAATTGGATATCTAGTCCTCAGTTATTTCAATCTCATATGAACATTCTCGAGGCATATAAAGCTAAAGAAACTTGCAATCCCACTGATGGGTATTTATAACTGTAATTTTCAAACACGAATGAATGCCGGGTATTTGAAGGTGAGTGGGATGAGCAAAACTACATACGCTTTGCTTTGGAATCCAGAAACAACAAATAACAGACCTGTCAATTCGCCTGAAAATACGTCATTTGTAAATGTTAATTATTATAAAGGGCTTGATGGTCAAGAAGTATTTACCATTACCCCTCTTCCCAATTGTGCTACACGTGCGAATAATTTCACTTGTGAGGCAACAGATACACAGCGGGTTATCGCCGATTTAGAAGATACCACGGGCAGAAAGGTCAGTGCAGCCGGACAATATGTAATGCCATTTACTTTAATTTAGACTTTTGACCAAAGTAATGTTAACTCGCCTTATGTTTTTGGCAAGTTTTTCTTTAGTCTGATTGATTTTGGTTCTTTTTCATTCCTTTTGTGGTTGGTTTTTGGTTATTTCTACACATTCTCCCCACTTTTTCAC